>JAHWKC010000440.1 GCA_019348095.1 Pseudomonadota bacterium
TGACGGTGAACGCCAGCGCCGGTGACCACCAGGTGATCACCGCCGGGAGCTGGTCCACGACAGCGGACAGTCCCAGGGACCCTCCTACCCCGAGCGCGATGCCGATGACGCCCCCGATCGTGGTCAGCAGCACCGCCTCCAGCAGGAACTGCAGGGTGATGTCGCGCTGGCGGGCGCCCACCGCCTTGCGCAGCCCGATCTCGCGGGTCCGCTCGCGCACGCTCACCAGCATGATGTTGCTGACGCCGACGCCGCCGACCAGCAGGCTGATCGCGGCGATCGCGGCCAGCACGGTGGTGAGCAGGCCGAGGATGCGACCGACGGTGCCGAGGATCTGGTCCTGGGTGACGGCGCTGAACTCCTCGTCCGGGTAGCGGTCGGCCAGCACCGCGAGCGCCTCGTCGCTCACCTCGTCGATGGTGTCGGTGCTCGGTGCCTTGAGCGCGAAGGCGTCGACGCGCATGTCGCCGAACAGCCGCTGCGCCGCCGTGATCGGGATGTGCACCTCGGTGTCGCGACTGCCGCCGAGACTGCTGCCGACGCTCTCGAAGACGCCGATCACGCGGAAGCGCACGCCGCCGACGCTGATCGTGCGGCCCAGCGGGTCGGCGCCGTCGAACAGCGCCGTCACGAGCGCCGGGCCGATGACGGCGACGCGGCGGCGGGTCTCGACGTCGGTCTCGCGCAGGTACTCGCCCCGCTCGACGGGGCGGACGAACACGTCGGCGACCGCGGCGTTGGTGCCGTTGACGGTGGCGAACGCCTCGCGGCCGCCGAAGCGCACCGTCTCACCGGAGGCCAGGCTGACCGCGACCTCCTGGCCGGTCGCGCGCTCGATCCGCGTCGCGTCGCCCAGCTCGAGGCGGCTCTTGGTCGGCGCGCTGCCGAAGTCGAGCCGGCCCGGGACGACGATGACGAGGTTGGCGCCGAGGCCGTTGACCTGGTTCTCGACCTCCTGCTTCGCGCCGGTGCCGATCGCGACGAGCACCACGACCGCCGCGACGCCGATGACGACGCCCAGCATGGTCAGCAGGCTGCGCAGGCGGTTGGCCCGCAGCGCCGTGACCGCGACCCGCCACGCCTCGGCGAGCCTCACGAGCAAGCACCCCCCCGGCCGACGACTTCCCCTGCGAGATGACGCTCAGTGGGGCGTCCGGGATGCTGTTTCGCAGGGGAAGTGGGGTCCGGGGTGGGGGTGGGGGCGGGGGTGGGTTCGAGCCGGCCGTCGCGCACCCGGATCTGGCGGTGCGCGCGGGCGGCGACATCCAGGTCGTGGGTCACGATGACGACGGCCACGCCCTGGTTGCGGTTGAGCTCTTCGAGCAGCGCCATGACCTCCTCGCCGGTGCGGGTGTCGAGGTTGCCGGTCGGCTCGTCGGCCAGCAGCACCTGCGGGTCGCCGACCAGCGCGCGGGCGATCGCGACGCGCTGCTGCTCGCCGCCGGACAGCTGCGCCGGGCGGTGGTCGAGCCGGTGCCCCATGCCGACCCGCTCCAGCGCCTCCCCGGCCCGCCGGCGGCGCTCGGCCCGCCGCACCCCGCGGTAGACCAGCGGCATCGCGACGTTGTCCACCGCACTGGTGCGGCCGAGCAGCTGGAAGGACTGGAAGACGAAGCCGATGGTGGCGTTGCGCACCTGCGCGAGCTCGTCCTCGCTCAGCGACGCGATGTCGCGGCCGCCGACGCGCAGGACGCCCGTCGTCGGGCGGTCGAGCCCGCCCAGCAGGTGCATCAGCGTCGACTTGCCCGACCCGGACGGGCCGACCACGGCGGCGTAGTCGCCGGACTCGATCGTCAGGGAGACGCCGCGCAGCGCGTCGACGCGCACGCCGTCGAGCTGGTAGGAGCGGGTGACGTCGACCGCTTCGAGTGCAGGCGCCGCCACGCGTCCAGGGTACGGAGCCCGCGCCGCGCGCGCCGGGCGAGTGGTGGCGCTCAACGCGAAGAACGGCCGGACGATGTGGTCCAGGCCCCTCGCCAGCCGCTCGGAGTCCTCTCCGCTGCTCGACGGCGGCCGCCATCTCGGTGCGGAAGCTCGCCAGCAGCGCCTGCGCGGCGGCCGGCTGCAGGCGCGCGACGGTGCGGGTCAGCTCCTCGAGCCGCTCGGGCGTGGTGCCGCCCTCGACGAAGGACCTCCAGCCGGTCTCCATGAACATCGCCACGTAGGTCTCGCCGATCTCGCGGACCAGCTCGATGACGCGGGTCTGGGCGGCGATGTGGGCACAGATCGGA
>JAHWKC010000441.1 GCA_019348095.1 Pseudomonadota bacterium
TCCTCGCTCCCCCCGGGGCGGTCGACTGTACCGATGTCCGGCGCCGGGGCGGCGGGTAGGCCGGCGCCATGGCCCGTCCCTCCTCCGACGACGTCACCGCCGCGCTCCTGGACCGCCACGGCCGCACCTTCGCCGGCGAGCTGGGCATCGACGTGGCCTCGGGCGAGCCCTCACCGCTGTTCCGCCTGCTGTGCGCCTCGCTGCTCATGAGCGCCCGCATCAGCGCCGGCATCGCCGTGACCGCCGCCCGTGCCCTGGCCGATGCCGGCTGGACGACGGCGGAGCACATGGCGGCGTCGAGCTGGGAGGAACGGGCCCGGGTGCTCAACGAGGCCGGGTACGCCCGCTACGACGAGCGGACCTCCGCCATGCTCGGCGAGACGACGGAGCTGGTGCTCGACCGCTACGGCGGTGACCTGCGCAACCTCCGGGAGGAGGCCGAGCACGACCCCTCGAAGGAGCGCCGGCTGATCAAGGAGTGCAAGGGCATCGGCGACGTGGGCGCCGACATCTTCTTCCGGGAGGTGCAGGCGGCCTGGCCCGAGCTCCATCCCTTCGCCGACCGCCGGGCGCTCTCGGCCGCCGAGCAGCTGGGGCTCGGCTCGGACGTCGGCGCCCTGGCGAAGCTGGCCTCGGACCCGGGCGAGTTCGCCCGCCTGGTGGCGGCCCTGGTCCGGGTCGAGCTGGACGACGATCACGACGGCGTGCTGGAGGCCGCTGGGACCTCCTGACGGCTTCCTCCAGGCCGAGGACTGTCGAGCGAGCGAAGTGGGCAAGCCGTCCGGCGTGAACTCCCGCCCCGCCCTGGCCGCGGCAATCGTCGTGGTGCTCCTGGCGGGCATCGCCGTGGCTGTCGTCCAGCCCGGCGACCTCGGCGGCGACGGCGCGCTGGACGCCGCCGGGCCGACCACCACGACCACCGTTCCTGCGAGTGCCCCCGCCCCCGAACCGGGCGGCACGGAGACGCCGGAATCCACGGTGCCGGCGCCGGCACCGACCGCTGGTGGCGACGGACCGGCGACCACGGCGGCGCCCCGGGTGCCGACCACGACGCCGGTGCCCGGCGCGCCGGCACCGACGACCACGGCGCCGGCGTCCGGGTCCGATCCCGCCGGCGAGTCGCAACCACGGCCGACGCTCGCCCACACCGGGGGCTCGGACGTGCTGGCCCCGCTGGCGGCGGCGCTGCTGCTCGCCGGCACCCTGGGCCGACGGGCGTTGCGGTTCTGAGGCCAGCGCCCCTCTCCCCGTTCACGGCTGACCCCACGCCTCCAGCCGGGACGCGGTCTCCCGGTAGCGGACGCCGGGAACGAGGTGCACACCGTCGAACGCGCCGCTGTCGGCGATGGCGTGCGCCAGCCCGCAGGCCAGCTCCACCCCGGCTTCCCGGTCGCGGTCGATGGCGTCGAGCCAGCGCGACGGGACGTCGATCTCGGGAATGGCCTCCATCAGCCTGCGGGCCATGGACCCGCTGGGAAGGACCATCACGCCGGCGTAGACAGGGCCGGCGAATTGGATGGTGTCGCGCCAGGCCAGGAGCTCGTCCAGCTCGAAGGAGACCTGGACGAAGAGGAGGTCGGCCGCCTGCTTCCAGGTCGGAAGCGCCCGGAGCCGGGTGGTGACGCCGGCCTTGAACGCACCGGCGGACCGGGGGTGCTCGTCACTGAACCGGCGCAGGTCGTCGATCATCGTGCGCACGGTGAGCTGGCCGGTGCGGCTGCCGGCACGGGGATCGTCGCCGTAGACGAACAGGAACTCCTCGACGCCGTAGGCGGCGCCGGTGAGGAGGTCCCGCCGGAAGCCGAGGGCGTTGCGGTCGCGAGCGTTGAGGCAGGCGATGGCCCGGCCGCCCATCTGTGCCACCTCGTGGGCAACGGCGACGCTGGAGACGGTCGCCCGACCGACGTGGTTGTCGGGGACGAGGTAGGCGGAGGCCGCCTTGCTCAGCGTCCCGATCTGGTGGCGGACGTGCATGAGGTCCGGCGTGGTCGGCGGCTGGATCTCGCAGATCCACTCGAACGCCGGCGAGCCCACCTACGCACCGTAGAAGATGGCCCCGCGGTCAGGGAACGGAGCGCCCGCTGGGCTGCTGCACCCGGAACCACCGGTACCCGTACCGCTCCAATTGCAGCTCGAGGCGGTCGCCAGCGAGGGGCTGGGTGCCGACGCCGCTGTCGAGCAGGTCGACCAACGTCGAGTCGGGGTCACACTCCACCTCGATCTCC
>JAHWKC010000442.1 GCA_019348095.1 Pseudomonadota bacterium
GCACTCTCGTGTGGTCGGTGCGGGCCGTCCCGCTGGGCGGTGCGGCGCGATTCGACGCTGGGGCGCTGGCCGGGGCGGCCACGTCGATGACCAGCAAGTTGATGGTGGCTGGACTCGAAGTGGCCATGCCCGTGCTCGCCGTGATGCTGTTGACCGAACTCGTGCTGGGGCTGGCTGCGCGTTTCGCGCCTACGGCCAACGTGTTCCTGCTCGGCCTGCCGGCCAAGGCCTACATCGCGATCGTCACCGCGTCGATGAGCATCGCCCTCTTCCCCGAGGCGGTCGAAGGACTGATGGACTTCTCCCGCCAGACCGCGGTCGAGGTGCTCAACGGCATCGGTGTGCCCGCGGCCTGAACCGGGGGAGGGGATGCGCCAGGGGGCCTGCGGTGCGCCTTTGGTCGGGCTACGCCAGTGGCACGGTCACCGCGTCCGCTCGGTGATGTCACGGTGGGTCGACGGTGTCGTAGGTGTTGATGGGGACCTTTGGGGGTCCCAGATCTGGGGGGTCAGCGTCGAGTGGGCGCCAAGCCGGCGGGCGGCGCACGGTCAGGGCGGTGTGGCGGTCGGTCCAGGCGGTCGTCCCGTGCCTGGTCCGAGCCACCACGGCGTGCTTGTTGGTCTTGGCGTTGTGGGCGGTGCGGCCGACCGGTTGCAGGTTGGTGGCGTCGGTGGGGCCGTCGGGCCACGGGATGATGTGGTCGAGGTCGCAGCGGCGGACCGGGGTGGTGGAGCCGGGGGCCTGGTCGGCCAGGTGTTGGGCCCAGACGGTCTCGCGCAGCCATCCGGGTGGCACCTTCGTCTTGTGGCCGACCCCGATGGCGGTGCCGTGGTCGTCGAACACCAGCAGCCGCAGATCCGCGCCGCGTTCGTCGACCATGCGGTTGATCAGTCGGGTGGTGGCGCGCATGCGGCCGCCGGCCATGGTGTGCAGCAGCCACCCGGGGGTGCGGTCGCGGTCCAGCAGCCCGTCCAGGGTGGTCACGATCAGCGCGGTCGGGCGTGGCTCGACCTTCTCGCCGTTGGTGGTGGTGCCGGCCAGGCTGTCGCGCTGCTCGTCCTGAGCCCGATCGGCGGTGCTTACGCCGACCGGCTCGACCGGCGCAAGCTGCTGCAGTGGGCGCAGGCACTCAGCCTGGTCGTGGCGCTGGTGCTCGCCGTGCTCACGCTGACGGCCCACGCCCTGGCCGGCACGCCGGAGATCGGCCGCGAGATCCTGCTGCGGGCGGCCGACGCGCTCGACCAGTTCCTGGTCCAACTCGTGGGCGGGCTCCTCGTGCGGAGCGCTCGCGTTGCTCGATGGGACAACCTCGTTATCGGCCATGCCGCGCCGGCACTCCTGTCAGCTCGGCCGAGGCCGAACAATGGGACACCCTGGTGGAGGAAAAGTTCAGCGTTCGAATTTTCATTCGTCGTGAACATCTGGGGGCGCGGAGTGCCGGGTGCAACTGTCACCTGCCGGGCGGTATGGCCGCGGATTTGACGCCGTCGAAACAACATCGGGATGATAGCGGTCTCCCCATACCTGAACGGATGGTGCCGCCATGACTGCCGGCCTCGACGGACTACCCGCATTCGAAGGGCTGCGCGCCCGGCACTGGCAGACCGCGGCGCGCGAAGACGGCGTGCTGGTGCTGTCGTTCGACCGCGCCGAGGCGCCGGTCAACACCTTCTCGCAGGATGTACTGATAGAACTCGACGGCCTGCTGGAGCGGCTCGCACTGGATCCGCCCAAGGCGCTGGTGATCCGCTCGGGCAAGGACAAGGGCTTCATCGCCGGTGCCGACATCAGGGAGTTCCAGAGCTTCGACGCCAAGGGCGTGGTCGGCGATGCGATCCGGCGCGGGCAGCAGGTGTTCCAGCGCCTGGCCGAGCTGCCCTGCCCGACCGTCGCGGCGATCCATGGCTTCTGCATGGGCGGCGGCACCGAACTTGCGCTGGCGTGCCGTTACCGCATCGCCAGCAACGATGCCTCGACCCGGATCGGACTGCCGGAGGTGAAGCTCGGCATCGTGCCCGGCTACGGGGGCACGCAGCGGCTGCCGCGGCTCATCGGCAGGGGACGCGCGATGCAGCTCCTGCTCACCGGCGAGATCGTGGACGCCCAGGAGGCACTCCGTCTCGGGCTGGCGAATGCGGTTCACCCGGCCGGCGAGCTGATGGACGCGGCGCGCCGGCTGCTCACGACGATGCTCGGGCAGGGACCGCAGGCCGTGGCGCTGT
>JAHWKC010000443.1 GCA_019348095.1 Pseudomonadota bacterium
TCCCCTGCCACCCCTTGACAACCGGTCGACCACACGGAACCTTGTCGCCCTGCCACGCCCCGGACCATGGGTGGCACCACGAGGACCACTCACTGGTGTGACCGGACCGCTGGGCCTTCCAGCTATCGCTCCCGTCGCACCACGGACACGGGAGCGCATCATGGCCACTCGTCAGGCCACCATTCGCAAGGAACTCGAGGCCCAGGCGGCGCGGCTTCGAGCAGAGCTCGCCGAGCTGGCACGGGGATCTCGCCCGAGTGGGATCGGGCAGCGGCCCATCGACGGTGGTGACGTCGTGGACCAGGCCAGCGCCAGCGCCAACCGGGAGCAGTCACGCTTCCGGGTGGCGATGCTCGACCAGCGCCTCGAACAGGTCATCAACGCCCTGCAACGCCTGGACGACGGCACCTACGGCACGTGCGAGGTGTGCGGCGAGAAGATCAGCGACGACCGTCTGGAGGTCCTGCCCACCGCCACCCTGTGCGTGACCGACCGCGAAGGACTCGAGCATGGGGTCGGCGGCGGGGCACGGCCGCAGCCGGTGTCCGCCGTGGGCGCGGGGCAGGGAGGGCGCCGCCATGGGTGAGCAGTCGGCCTCCTCGGGCATCCGCGACCACGCGTCCGCCGCCCAGGACGATCCCGTCACCGTGGTGCACGACGTGTCCCACGACGCCACGGACGCCGACCCTCAGCGGATCACGTGGCTGGCCGCCTACACGGTCGGACTGTCGTTCACGCAGGCCGACGATCGGCACTGCGTCGACCAGCTCCTGGATGTCCACGCTCGGCGAGACGAGCTGCGTGGCGCCCACGGCATGCTGGCGGCGTGGGACATGGTCGACGCGGCCCGCCACCGACGGGCACTGGAGCTGATCGAGCGCGCCCTGGCGCGCACCGAGCGCCGCGCGCCGGGCTCACCGCGTTCATACAGGCGCTGCGCGCGGCGGCTGCGGGAGATCCGCGCCACGTCTCGTAGACCGATCAGCGCCTGCAGCTCTCCGTTGTAGATGCGCAGCTGCGGCGCGAAGGAGTACATCGTGTAGCGCCGACCCCGTCCGCTGGCGACCGCGATGCCGAGCGGCGGCGGCTGTTCGAAAGCTCCCAGCGCCCGCCGCGCGGCGCGGCCGAAGCGCGGCTCGCCGAGCGCCCGCCGGCCGCGCGCCAGCGCCTGCTTGAAGCGGATTGCGCCGGGCAGCTCGTAATCCGGCACCATCTGCTTGACGTGCCTGAGCACGAAGTTGACGATCGCGCCCTTGGGGGCGCCGAGCATGTCGCCCAGGCCGGTGGTGATGACCTGCCTGACCTGCGTGTCGCCGATGACCTCCTGTACGGTGGCGCCGAAGTTGTCGAGCACCAGGATCGCGCTTGCGCCGGAGTCGACCAGCTGGTGCCGCAGTTCGCGGGCGGTGTACATCGGGTTGGTGTTGACCACCGTCAGCCCGGCGCGCAACACCCCGAAGGTCGCAATCGGGTACTGCAGGCAGTTGGGCATCATGATCGCGACGCGCTCGCCCTGCTTGAGCTTGAGCTCGCCGAGCAGGTAGGCCGCGAACTGCCGGCTGAGCTCGTCGATGTCGCCGTAGGTCAGGGTCTTGCCGAGGTTGGCGAAGGCGGGACGGTCGCGGTAGTTGGCGATGGCCGACTCGAGCACCGAGACCACCGTCGGAAACTCATCGACGTCGATCTGCGCCGGCACGCCTTCGGGATACTGGGCCAGCCACGGACGTTCAATGCTCATTGCGATCCCCTTGGTGCACGTGGTGATGCAGCGCGGCGTGGCTGCACGCAGCGATGTGTCCCTGCGCTTGGCCAGCCGCGGCGGCGCGATGCGCCGCCGTACGGTGCTTGCAGCGATTGGAGCATAGGCCCCGGAGACTGACAAGGCGGCCGATCGGCACCGGTCCAGTGCAGTTCCGCTCATCGGCACGTGCGGCGTGGCAGGATGCCGCCTGGTCGGAGATCCGGGGTTTCGATGCGCGCAAGATTTGGGGCCGGTGCGGGATGGGCGTGCGTTCTGGTGCTGTGGTCGCTGCTGCTCGGCTGCAGTCGAACGCCCCCAGAGCAGCAACTGCGGGAGTCACTGGGGCAATTGCAGGCGGCGCTGGAGCGACGTGACGCCTCCGCCATGAGCGACTGGCTGGCGGATGATTTCGTCGGCCTCGATGGCATGGATCGCGATGCGGCACGACGGCTGGCGCGGGTGATGTTCCTGCGCCACC
>JAHWKC010000444.1 GCA_019348095.1 Pseudomonadota bacterium
AGCATGCGGATCGGGTCGTCATTGGTGAACGCGCTGGGCGGGGAGCCGGGGATCAGGTGCGGCCACACCGCGTACGCGAACGCTCGTCCGAGCCGCTCGTGGAAGTCCGCGGGCAGGTACGCGTCGATGTCGCCGAGCTGGGCGAGAAACGGCCACTGCCCGCCGTGCAGCAGCGGCAGCCCGAAGCGCTCGAGCGTCGAGCGGGGAAGCAGGTGGTACAGCGGTGCGTACTCGAAGTACCGGCTGCTGCTCCGCGGCACCAGGTTGATGTTGACGTCGCCCTTGTCGGCGATCGCGGCGAGCGCCGGCGGGAGGTCGTGCTCGTCGACGAGCTGGCGGTACGTGGCGATCTGCCAGTCCGCGCCGTTCTGGCCGCCGAGGGCGCGCGCCTCGCGCATCGTGCCGGCCTGCCCGCGCAGGGCGAATGCGGCGCCGCGGAAGATGATCCCGAGTGCGGCGACGAAGAGCGGGATCGAGAGGGTCGAGAAGATCGAGCCGAAGGCGACCGGGAACGCGGTCCACACGATCACCAGCACGAAGATCAGCCAGACGTGGTTGGCCTCCCACACCGGCCCCATGGCGTGCGCCACCGCGTCGCGCTGCGCCTGCCGGCGCGGGCCGGCGGCGAACAGGTCCCACACTCCGCCCCCGAAGTCGGCGCCGGCCAGCACCGCGTAGGCGACGTCGTCGACCTTCGACGCCATGCAGACGCCGAGCTCCACCGCCGTCAACCCCCGCGGGACGCGGCCGGCGCGGCCCCGTCCCGGAGCCGGGCGATCAGGTCGCCCATCACGGAGGCGTCACCGGGGGAGCGCACGGCGATGGAGAACTCCAGGCTGGTGACCACGCCGTCGAAGCGCTCCCGCAGCCGGTCGGCGATGACGTCCCACGTGCCGACGGTGGCGTAGGTGTGCAGCACGTCGTCGGAGACCAGCTGCGGCATGTCGTCCCAGCGCTGCGCGACCGCCGCGAGGTAATCGTCGCCGCCGTAGGCGGCGCGCTGCGCGGCCACCGCGCGGGCCAGCCCGGCAAGCTGCTCGGTTTCCTGCCTCGCCACCTCGATGGCCGCCTGCGGATCGAGCCGCGCCAGGCTCGCGACCGCGCCGAACAGCAGGATCAGCGCGACCGGCAGCAGGTACAGCCCGATCGCCCAGTGCGGCAGCGCTTCCGTCGCGGTGTTCCGGAACCCCCACAGCAGCGCGAGCGACAGCAGCGCAAGGCCCAAAAGGCGCCGAAAACTCATGGCATGCTCCGGAAGGATGGGCGGGCGTGTCGGCGCGGAAGGCGCAGACCGCGGAACCGCGGAAACGAACCGGGCGATTATTCCAGCCGCCCCCTGACCGGTCAAACGAAGAACGACCCGCCAGCACAGCGCTCGCGGGGAAACGGTGCGGCAGGCAACCGCCGGCGCCGGCGGCTCGCGTACCATGCGCGGGTGGCCAGCACCCTCGACATCGCTCCGTTTCGCACCGCCTGCTACGTCAAGAGCGTGCACCACCTGCGCGACCTGCCGCCGGACCAGGGCCTGGAGGTGGCGATTTCCGGCCGCTCCAACGCCGGCAAGTCGACCGCACTCAATGCGATCTGCCAGCAGAACGCACTCGCCCGCGTCTCCAAGACCCCGGGCCGCACCCAGCAGCTGGTGTTCTTCGACATCCCGCCGACCACCGACCGATTCCTGGTCGACCTGCCCGGCTACGGCTATGCCAAGGTTCCCAAGGATCTGCAGGCGCACTGGCAGGCATTCCTGGATCGCTACTTCGCCGAGCGCCAGGCGCTCAAGGGCCTGGTGGTGGTGATGGACATCCGCCATCCGCTGAAGGAATACGACCGGCAGATGCTCGGCTACGCGGTCAGCCGCGGCCTGCCGGCGCACGCGATCCTGACCAAGGCCGACAAGCTCGGCCGCGGCGCCCAGGGCAATGCGATGCTGGCGATCCGCAAGGAGATGACGGCCGAGTACGGCGACGCGGTGAGCGTGCAGCTGTTCTCGGGCGAGTCCAAGCAGGGCGTGGACGAGGCGCGCCAGGTGATCGGCGGCTGGCTGGATTTGTAGGAGCGGCTTCAGCCGCGATCACCCCGGGACCACCGGCGCCCGCCCGTCCCTCGTAGAGCCGAGCTTGCTCGGCTGCTCCTTTGGCCGGGGAAACAAAAGCAGCGGAGCAAGCTCCGCTCTACGCGAACCCCTCGCCGGCGGACCGCAGTGTTGCGTTTG
>JAHWKC010000445.1 GCA_019348095.1 Pseudomonadota bacterium
GAACACGACGAACTGTCGGAGATCGTCGATACCTTGCCGGCAGAGACGTAGCGACAGAGACGGAGCAATCGTGAGCTACAGGAACAAGACGTACGTCGCCTTCGCCAGCGAGGACATCCACTGCTACCGCCTCATGGAGGCGTGGCGGGACAACGACAAAATCGACTTCGACTTCTTCGATGCTCACGACCTGTTCATCTCCCGCGACACCAGCAAGCCCGACACCATCAAGCGCAACCTCGGACAGCGAATGAAGAACGCGAAGCAGTTCGTCCTGCTCGGGAGCGCCGCAGCCAAGCGCAAGGGCGGCGACGGCACGTCGTTCCTCGCCTTCGAGGTCCAGACCATGCTCGCGCTCCGGCTGCCGAAGCTCGTGCAGCGACCCGCCGGGCGCCGGTGTACCGCAACGTGATCGCCGCTCCGGCGCGCAACGATAGAATGGTCGTCCCCCACGCCGGTGCCACGCCGATGTCCGACTGGTCGATTGATCAGGCCCGCAACACCTATTCGATCCCGCACTGGTCGGAGGGCTATTTCGATGTCGACGGCGAAGGTCGCGTCACCGTCAGTCCGCGCGGCGCGCAGGGCGCGAGCGTGGCGTTGCCCGCGATCATCGACGAGGCCCGCGCCAAGGGCGCCCGATTGCCGATGCTGGTGCGGTTTCCCGACATCCTCGGCGACCGCCTCGGCAAGCTGCAGGCCGCGTTCGCGCGGGCGATGGACGAGTGGAGCTATCCGGGCGGCTACACCGCCGTGTATCCGATCAAGGTCAACCAGCACAAGGGCGTCGCCGGCACGCTGGCCTCGCACGCGGGCGAAGGTTTCGGCCTGGAAGCCGGCAGCAAGCCCGAACTGATGGCGGTGCTGGCGCTGAGCCGGCCCGGCGGACTCATCGTCTGCAACGGCTACAAGGACCGCGAATACATCCGGCTGGCGCTGATCGGACGCAAGCTCGGGCTGGACACCTACATCGTCGTGGAAAAACCCTCCGAACTGCCGCTGGTGCTGGAGGAGGCAGCGAAGCTTGATGTCAAGCCGGGTCTTGGCGTGCGCATGCGCCTGGCGTCGCTGGGCGCGGGCAAGTGGCAGAACAGCGGCGGCGACAAGGCCAAGTTCGGGCTCAGCCCGCGCCAGGTGCTGGACCTGTGGAAGCAGCTGCGCGACGCCGGCATGGGCGACTGCCTGGGCATGCTGCATTTCCACATGGGTTCGCAGATATCCAACGTGCGCGACATCGCCAGCGGCATCCGCGAGGCCACGCGCTATTTCGTCGAGCTGTCCAGGCTCGGCGCGAACGTGCGCTACATGGACGTCGGCGGCGGGCTGGGCATCGACTACGAAGGCACCCGCTCGCGCAGTTATTACTCGATCAACTACGGCGTGAACCAGTACGCCTCCAACATCGTGCAGCCGCTCGCCGAGGCCTGCGAAGCCAACGGGCTGACGCCGCCGCGGATCGTGACCGAGTGCGGTCGCGCGATGACCGCGCATCACGCGGTGCTGGTCGCCAACGTATCGGAAGTCGAGCGCGCGCCGGAAGGCCGCGTGCCCGACGTGCATGACGACGAGCCCGCCGTGGTCCGCCACCTGCGCGAGATCCACGACGAACTCGGTGCACGCCCGGCGGTGGAGCTGTTCCACGAGGCCGTGCACCACCACAACGAAGGCCTGTCGGCGTACGCACTGGGGCAGATCGACCTCACCCATCGCGCGCGCATCGACGACCTGTTCTACGCGATCGCCCATGAGGTGCGCGCGCGACTCAATGCCGGCGAGAAGAGCCACCAGGCGGTGTTCGACGAACTCAACCAGCGCCTCGTCGACAAGTACTTCGTGAATTTCAGCGTGTTCGAATCGATGCCCGACGTGTGGGCGATCCAGCAGGTGTTCCCTATCCTGCCGATCGAGCGCCTGCAGCAGGCGCCGACGCGGCGCGGCGTCATCGCCGACATGACCTGCGACTCGGACGGAAAGATCGACACCTATGTCGAAAGCGAGGCGCTCAACACCTCCATGCCGCTGCACGCGCTGCAGCCGGGAGTGAGCTATCGGCTGGGTTTCTTCCTGGTTGGCGCCTACCAGGAAATTCTCGGCGACATCCACAACCTGTTCGGGGACACCGATGCGATCGAGGTGCGCCTGGACGATTCGGCCGAAGGCGGCTACCGGCTGACCCAGCAGCGCCGCGGCGACACCGCCGACGT
>JAHWKC010000446.1 GCA_019348095.1 Pseudomonadota bacterium
GCAGGCTGCGTTCGATCACCAGCCGGGTGACCAGCGTCGCCAGGGTGTAGGTCTTGCCGGTGCCGGCGCTGGCCTCGATCAGTTGCAGCCCCTCCAGCGGCACATCGAGGTAGGGATCAATGGGGGCGGTGTGGCCTTCGGCGTTCATGCGCTCGCCCCCGCCACGTCGGCGCCTGCGTCGGCGTCGCCGAATTCCTCGCTGCGGCCGTGCACGACCGCGCCGAATACCAGCCGCGCGATCTCGCGGAACGATTCGCCCAGCTCCGCATCGGCGAACGGGTCGCGCCCGCGCAACGCCAGCTCGGCGCTGACCGTCGCGCCTTCGCCCCAGCTGCGGCCGCCGTGCCATTGCGCCTCGGCCTTGGCCCAGCCGTCCTTGCCGGCCAGTTCGCATTCGTACCAGAGCCAGCCGGCGCGCGGCAAAAACGGCAGCGGTTCGCGCAGGCCCCAGGCGCGCAGGGTCAGCAGCGCACGCAGGGCGGCGCGCGCCTGCTCCGGCGCGATCGCCTCGCGCAGATGCGGCCCCGCGCCACTTGCGGCCTTGGCGAACTGCGCCAGCGGCAGCCGCTCGCCGAGCGCCGACAGCACCAGCACCGCCACGGCGATGCCCGTGACGGGGGCGAGCGGCAGGGCGCGCACGCGGGAGCCCTCGCCCAGCACGAGCCCGTGCAGGACGATCCCGAGTGGCACGAAGAGCAGGCCCCAGAGCAGGAGCACGGCGAGCGCGAGGTCCATCCCGGCCCACCTACCCACGACCCGGCCGACTCCAACAGCCCGGAATCGCATGCGCCGGCTTCCGGCGCGGACGCCGCGGCCGACCAGATCGGGCGTCACCATCGAGAGGAGACTGGGACGACCGTCGATGACGCTGCCGAGGACGATCACGCCGGAGGGGACGCGGTCGCGCAGCCGGTCACCGAGCCGGCGGAGGGCCTCCTTGGTCTCGGCCTCGACCCGGGTGGCAAGGACGCGGGTGCCGTCCACGGCGACCGCCTGTTCCAGCAGCTCGCCGACCTGGGCACCTGCCAGTTGACCGCGGACCCGCTCCAGCTGGCCGTCTACCGCCTGGCGTGGGCGCGGCTGGTGGGGGTGGAGCCGAGCGCTGTCGACGCCGTCTTCCTCTACGTCGCCACGGGCCAGGAGGCGCGCTACGGCGACGAGCTGCCGGGGGAGGAGGAGCTGGCGCAGCTGCTCCGCGGCCAGGTCGAGGTCGAGGCGCTGACGCTGCTGTAGGTCTGGCCGTGCCCGCGCCGCACGCTCAGGCCGCGGCCGGGCGGTAGCGGTGGTGGGTGCGGATCTGTGCGAAACCCATCCGCTCGTAGACCGGAAGCCCCATCGGGGAGGCCTGCAGGACCACGGCCGCCAGTCCCCGCTGTGCCGCGGCCGCGACGCCGAGCAGTCCCCGACCGGCCGCGAGGTGTTCGACCGGCTGCTCGCCAACGCCGAGGTCGCAGCCCGGGAGCAGATCGCGTTCTGCCAGGACACCGGCTACGCGGTGTGCTTCCTCGAGATCGGGCAGGACGTGCACTTCACCGGCGGCTCGCTGGCCGCCGCGATCGACCAAGGCGTCGCCGAGGGGTACCGCGACGGGTACCTGCGGGCCTCGTTGGTCCGCTCGCCCGTCGACCGGACCAACACCGGGGACAACACCCCCGCGATGGTTCACTACGACATCGTCCCCGGCTCGCAGGTGCAGCCCCGCTAGTAACTGCCCGTAGGATCACGCCGACGATGGCCGACGACCGGATCCCGACCTCCCGGATCGCCCGGACGGCCCGCGTCTCGCGCCTCGCCGCCGGCCAGGCCGCGCGCACCCAGGCCCAGCCGCGCCAGGTCGAGCAGGCCCAGGCCCTCGTCCGCGGTCAACGCGTCACCGATGGCGCCGGTCAGCTGCCAGGTGGCGCCGGGGTCGAGCACCGTGGACGGCCGGGCGATCTTGTCGGCCAGCCCTCCCAGGAACTGCTGCTGGCGCTTGATCCGCTCCAGGTCGTTGTCGAGCTTGCGGCTGCGCACGAACCCGAGTGCCTGACGCCCCGTCAGCGTCTGGCAGCCGGCCTTGATGTTGACGCCGGCGAAGGGATCGTCGATGTCGCGCTCGACGCAGAGGTCGACCCCGCCGACGGCGTCGACGATGTCACGGAAGCCCCCGAAGCGGACCGCCATGTAGTGGTCGATCCCGATTCCCGACACCTGCTCGACCG
>JAHWKC010000447.1 GCA_019348095.1 Pseudomonadota bacterium
AGTGCCAGGACGTCGCGCAGGAGACCTTCATCCGCGCCTACCGCGCGATGCCGAATTTCCGCGGCGACGCGCAGTTCTATACATGGTTGCACCGGATCGCCGTGAACACTGCCAAGAACCATCTCGTCGCACAGAAGCGCAGGCCGCCCACCGAGGATGTCGACGCGGGCGACGCCGAGCAGTTCGACACCGGCATCCGCCTGCGCGACAACGACACCCCCGAACATGAACTGTCTCGCCAGGAAATTGAACGTACGTTGATGCGCACGGTCCAATCGCTACCCGAAGAACTGCGCGCCGCGATCACCATGCGCGAGGTCGACGGCCTGAGTTACGAGGAGATCGCCGCCAGGGTGGGCTGCCCGATCGGTACCGTGCGCTCGCGGATCTTCCGCGCCCGCGAGGCCATCGACGCACAACTGCAACCATTGCTGGACACCGACGCCCCGGCACGCCGCCAATGACCACGCCACCACCATGACGCCCGAATCCGAAAACACCCGTCCCGGCCGGACGCCACGCGCCTGCGGCGACCGCGAATCCCTGAGTGCGCTGTTCGACGGCGAACTGCAGGGCGATGCGGCACGGTTCGCGCTCAAGCGGCTCGGCCATGACTCCGACTGGCGCCAGACCTGCGGGCGCTGGCAACTGGCCGGCGACGTGCTGCGCGGGCAGGCAGCCGGCCTCGCGCCGGGCGGGTTCGCCGAGCGGGTGGCGCAGGCGGTCGCCGATGAAACCGTCGATGACCCAGGCCGCCTCGAGGCCCCGCTGGCGGCGGTCGGCACGCGCCAGCGTTCGCATCGCAACTGGCTGCCGAGCGCGGCGCTGGCCGCATCGGTGGCGGTGGTGGCGCTGTTGGTCGCGCGGCCGTTGACCGAGACCACTGCACCGGACAGCCCCGCCGTGGCGCCGCAGATCGCGGTGACCGCACCGGCGGATGCTGGGGCGGCACCGTCGCGGGCGCCGGCCGACGCAGCAGCCGGCCTTGCCGCCGCCGCCGTGGCGGCGGTCGAGGTGCCGCGTCGCAATGCCGACCGCCGCTCGCGTGCGCAAAGCCAGCGTGCCGCGCTGCGCGCACGCCAGACCCTGACGTCGGACCAGGCACCCGCGCTCGCCGTGGCCGGCGGATCATCAGCGTCCACACCGGCCATCGCCCTGGCGCCCGCGCCGTCGACGACGGCCAGCGACCGGGTGGCGGCGGCACGCCGGCTCGCCGCGGCGATGACCGCGCAACCGTGGATGGTTGCCGGAACGGACCGCATCCCGACGGACCTGCTGACTGCCGCCGCCGGCGGGGTGATCGTGAAGGACGGCGCCGAGGGCGTCTTCGCCGCGGCGCTGCCGGACGGGTCGGCGGCGGCGGTCAAGGTCATGGACGGCGCCACGCGCGGGGCGGTGCCGGGACTGGTGGTGGCGCTGCGGGCGCTGGTCATCGCAGCGCCGGTGCTGGACGAGCTCGCGACGTCGCCGGTGCTCGGGTGCGGGCGGCCGGTGGGGGAGCTGCGCCCGCGGTGACGGTTGCGGTGCCGGGCCGCGCGGCACGCATACTTCCCTCGTCGGGCAGCCGAGGGGGCGTCATGAGCGCGACGGACACGACTACGGTGCTCTTCACCGACCTGGTCGGCTCGACCAAGCTGCGCGCCTCGCTCGGCGAGGACCTGGCGCCGGCCATCGCCGACGCCCGCGAGGCCCTGGAGGCGCCACTGGACCGGCGGCTCGTCGAGGCCGAGCAGGTCACCTTCCTCGGCCGCGGCTGGACCGTGGGGCTGGCGCACGAGGCCGCGCTCAAGCTGCGCGAGTCGTGCCAGGCGTGGGCCGAGGCCTACCCGGCGATGGAGTACCGGCACGGGCCGATCAGCATCGCCGCGCCCGGCCGGTAGGGGAGCGGACGGCGGTCGGCCGGCACGATCTCGCCCGCCGGGAACAGCGTGACCGCGGCCGGGGGTCCTCCCGCGAGCAGCCCGCCCGCGTACCCGAGCGCGGCGCGCACGTCGGCGGCCAGCGTCCGCAGCTGCCCGGTCGTCAGGTACGGGTCGCCGCCGCCGACGAGCCACAGGCTGCCCGGCAGCACACCGGCGACGGGCGCCGTCGTGGCGGCCACCTCCGTGCGCAGCCGGGCGTCCGGTCCGCGGGCCAGCAGGACCGACAGCGCGGTGAAGCTCTTCTGCGTCGACGCCGGTGGTACCGCTCGGGAGGAGTT
>JAHWKC010000448.1 GCA_019348095.1 Pseudomonadota bacterium
TTCGGCGTGATGTTCCTCGGCGTGGCGGTGTTCGCCGCGATCGGGGCGCTGTCGCACCAGCGCGAGCGAGCATTCTCCGCGAGCCTCATCTACCTGGGCCTCGGTGCCCTCGCGTCGCTGTCGCTGTCGCTGGTCGGTATCGGCTGGCTGGACCCGATCAAGGACTCCAAGCTGCTCGAGCGCGTCACCGAGGTGGCGGTCGTCTTCGCGCTGTTCGCGACCGGCCTGTCCCTGGACCGCCGTCTGGCCTGGCGCGAGTGGAGCACCACGGCGCGGCTGCTGGCGCGCAGCTACGGCACGGTTGAAGCGTTTTTGGCGGCGATGCGCGAGGCCGCGCGCGGGCGCGACACGGAAGCGTTCGCGGACCTGGACAACATCGCCCGCGAGGACCGGGGCGGGGCGACCGTGGCGGGGCTGTTCCTGCGCGAGTTCGTCGACGATGTCCCATGGGTCCACCTCGACGTGGCCGGGGCGATGTGGGCCACGGCCGCCCGTGGCCACCTGCCGTCGCAGGCCCTCCGGCACGCCGTCCAGGGGTTGTCCCACGCCGGCGTTCCGAGGGGGCAGGTCGGATGCGGTTCCCCGCTTCCTCTGTCGCTGTAGCCAGAGCCACCCGTAGATCACGCTCAGTGCGACCAGCACCGACCAGATGTCGGTCAGCGCCAGCTCCGGCCCCCCGTACACAGCGGCAGCGCCGCCGCCGTCGTCGAGGGGCGGTCGGCCGTTCGACCACTTGACGGCGAAGAGGATGAGGCCCGAGAAGAAGGCGTGGGCCAGGGCGAAGGCGAGTACCGCGGCGATGGCCGAGCCGCAGCGGACGACCTCGGCGCCGGGCCGCTCGCCCGTGGGAAACGACACCACGCCGAGGACGAGGACGGCGAGGAACTCGAGGGCGCCCATGAACACCAGTCCCTGACCGAGGCCGAGGTCGGGGCTTCCGTTGGCTGCCTGGGCGACGGCTTGGAGAGCGACGAACGCGCCGGCGGCCACCCACAGCCCGCGCCGGTACTCGGCGGCGGCGGGCGTCATGCCGCCGGCTCGTCGGGTGCTGCCGTAACCGGTTGGATGCCACGCGACCTAGCGGTGATCAGCCGGTCACCCGCGGCGGGTAGCGCAGTCGAGGAATTGCTCATGGCGAACAGGCTGCCGGCAGAGTGGTGGACGTGGGGCGAGCGAGCATACGCGAGGGCGGGAGCCGCAGCGTCGGCAATTGCCGTGCGCCCTTCCTATGCAAGGGATGGAACAAAAAACGGGCGCCCAGGGCGCCCGTTCGCTGTGCATCATGGGCCGCTCGTTCAGTCGGCCCAGTGCCCCGGGGTGTCGACCTGCTTGAGCACCTGCGCCGACAACTGGCGGTCGTTGTTGAGCAGGCGCACGGCGTCGGCCAGGATTGCGGCCGACTCGCGCAGCAGCGGGTCGGGGCGGTCCTCGGCCAGCTTCTCGCGCGCGGCATCCTCGACGATGTTGCGCTCGGCCGCGGCCAGCCCGTCGTCCAGTGCGCTGTCGGCCAGCGGGTCCAGTGCCAGCCCCAGCTCGAGCCGGGTTTCCTGGCGCTGCCGGCGCTTTTCCTGGCTGCGCTCGCGCTCGGCGCGGCGCTCGGCTTCGTTGAGCGAGATGTAGGTCTTCGCGCTCTCCTCGCGGAACTGGGCGACGTCCTCCTTCCACCACTGGAACTCGCGGTTGTCGGCGACCCGGGCGGTGTGCAGCGACTCCAGTTGCGGCAGCAGCGGCTGGAAATTGCCGTACCGGACGTGCGGCACCGCCGCGATCTTGGTCCACGGCAGCGCGTTGTCGTAGGTGCTCTCGCCGAACTCGGTGGCGTCGACCGACACCGGGAACGCGATGTCCGGCACCACGCCCTTGTTCTGGGTGGAACCGCCGCTGACCCGGAAGAACTGCGCGATGGTCAGCTTCACCTGGCCGAAGCGCGGCTCCTCGTTGGCCGGCCAGCGGTCCAGGTCGAGCAGGTTCTGCACCGTGCCCTTGCCGAAGGTGGTCTCGCCGATCACCAGCCCGCGGCCGTAGTCCTGGATCGCGCCGGCGAAGATCTCCGAGGCCGAGGCCGACCCGCGGTTGATCAGCACCGCCAGCGGGCCGGTCCAGGCGATGCCGGCGTCGTTGTCGCCCTCGACACTCACGCGGCCGCCGGACTCGCGCACCTGCACCACCGGTCCGCGATCGATGAACAGTCCGG
>JAHWKC010000449.1 GCA_019348095.1 Pseudomonadota bacterium
ATCCTGTGCTCGGCGACGATCGGCAACCCGCGCGAGCATGCCCGCGCGCTGATCGAGGCGCCGGTGCGTGCGATCACCGAGTCCGGCGCGCCGAGCGGCGACAAGCACGTGCTGCTGTGGAACCCGCCGGTGATCAACGCCGACCTCGGGCTGCGTGCCTCGGCGCGTTCGCAGAGCAACCGCATCGCGCGCATCGCGATCAAGTCCGGGCTGAAGACGCTGGTGTTCGCGCAGACCCGGCTGATGGTCGAAGTGCTGACCAAGTACCTCAAGGACGTGTTCGACCATGATCCGCGCAAGCCCGCGCGCATCCGCGCCTACCGCGGCGGCTACCTGCCGACCGAGCGCCGCCTGGCCGAGCGCGACATGCGCGATGGGCGCATCGACGGGATCATCTCGACCTCGGCGCTGGAGCTCGGGGTCGACATCGGCTCGCTCGATGTGGTGGTGCTCAACGGCTATCCGGGCACGGTGGCGGCCACCTGGCAGCGCTTCGGGCGTGCCGGCCGCCGCCAGCAGCCCTCGCTCGGCGTGCTGGTGGCCAATTCGCAGCCGCTGGACCAGTACGTGGTGCGGCATCCCGACTTCTTCGCCGACGCGCCGCCCGAGCACGCGCGCACCGCGCCGGACCAGCCGCTGATCCTGTTCGATCACATCCGCTGCGCCGCATTCGAGCTGCCATTCGTGGCCGGCGAGCCATTCGGGCCGATCGAGCCGGAGCTCTACCTGGAAGCGCTGGCCGAGACCGAGGTGGTGCACCGCGAAGGCGAGCGCTGGGAGTGGATCGCCGACAGCTATCCGGCCAACACGGTGTCGCTGCGGTCGGTCGCCGACGGCAACTTCGTCGTGGTCGACCGCAGCGGCGGCAAGCAGGTGATCATCGCCGAGGTCGATTACTCCGCCGCGGCGCTGACCCTGTACGAAGGCGCGATCCACATGGTGCAAAGCACCCCGTACCAGGTCGAGAAACTCGACTGGGAGGGGCGCAAGGCATTCGTGACGCGCACCCATGTCGACTATTACACCGACTCGATCGACTACACCCGGCTCAAGGTGCTGGAGCGCTTCGACGGTGGCGCGGCCGGGCGCGGCGACAGCCATCACGGCGAGGTGCACGTGGTCCGCCGCGTCGCCGGCTACAAGAAGATCCGCTACTACACCCACGAGAACATCGGCTACGGCCCGGTCAGCCTGCCCGACCAGGAGCTGCATACCACCGCGGTGTGGTGGCAGCTGCCGCAGGCGGTGCTGCTGGCGTGGTTCGCATCCAGGCACGATGCGCTGGACGGCTTTCTCGGCGCCGGCTACGCGCTGCACGTGGTCGCCACGGTCGCGGTGATGGCCGATGCGCGCGATCTGCAGAAGGCGATCGGCAACGGCGACGGCGCGTGGTTCGCCTCGGCCGATGGCAAAGGGCGCGGCCAGGTACGCGGCACCGACGGGCAGGATTTGTCGCTGGGTGAGGCCGAACTCGATCAGAGCCGCCAGTTCGTGCCGACGATTTACCTGTACGACAACTTCCCCGGCGGCGTGGGCCTCAGCGAGCCGCTGTGGACGCGTCAGGCCGAGCTGGTGCAGCGCGCGATCGAGCTGGTCGAGCGCTGCGATTGCAAGGCTGGCTGCCCGGCGTGCGTGGGGCCGGTACTGGCGGCCGACGAGGGCGGCGACGGCGCCTCGCCGAAGGCGCTCGCGCGGCGGGTGCTGGCGCTGTTGTCGCGCGAGCCCGAAGCGTGACGCGCTGGGGCGTTTGTAGGAGCGGCTTCAGCCGCGAAGCCAGGTGGTCGCTCCTCGGCAATTCAGGTTCTTCGCGGCTGAAGCCGCTCCTACAAGGGCGGGCGCGGGTGTGAGCGTCAGTCTGGAGAGACTGCGTGCGTTGAAACGGCAGGCCGGTGCGGGCGATGCACCCGTCTCCCGCTCGCGGGAGCAGTTGCACGACCGGCCGATGAGGCCGCCCGACGTGCCCCATGGCAGCTCGAACGCAAGTTGCGGCGCAGCCGGCGACTGCGCGCGCCCCCACTCCAGCCCTCTACCGCAGGCGGGCGAGCCGGCGAGTTCGCAGGCCTCCATCGAGTCGCTGCGCCGGCTGCTCGGCGTGCGCGAGCGCAAGCGCGTCCCGCTGTCGCCATGCGGCCCGGTCGACCGCACCCTGCCCGGCGAGGAGATCGCGCCCGGCCTGCGCCTGATCGAAACGC
>JAHWKC010000044.1 GCA_019348095.1 Pseudomonadota bacterium
CGGCGAAGTCGACCTCATGCATGTCGTCGGGCGGCAGCCGCGTCTCGATCGACTCGATGTCGCCGTCGGCCGACTCCAGCGTGTCGGTCGTGATCGCCGGCGGCTTCTCCCCGGGTCGCGGGATCCTGTCGCGGGCGGTCGCCACGACGTCGAGCTGTGCGGGGGCGCCGGCGAGCTGTTCGCCGATCCGATGCTGCGCTATTCGCCGCGGCGGGTGAGGCTGGCGCCCGGTGCGGGCCAGGTGATCCGCATCATGGCCAGGAAACCGGCCGCGCTCGCGCCGGGCGAATACCGTTCGCACCTGCTGTTCGCCCAGCAGCCCGATCCGGCCGGGGCGGGCGATGCCGGGATCACCGATGCCGGCCAGACCGAGGAGATCGGCGTCGCCCTTACCGCGCTGATTGGCGTATCGATTCCGGTGATCGTGCGTCACGGCGAGACGGCGGCCGAGGTGTCGCTGACCGATCTGGCTCTGCAGCGCGCCGTCGCCGGCCAGTCACCGGTGCTGTCGCTGGACATGCAGCGCAGCGGCAACCGTTCGGTATACGGCGACCTCACGGTCAGCTTTGCGCCGACCGGCGGTGCGGCACAGGTGGTCGGACGTGCCGGCGGCGTGGCGGTATACACCCCCAACGCGGTTCGGCGGGTCGGGCTGGTGCTGGATCCGCCGCACGGCCTGGTCCTGGCCGATGGCGTGCTCACGGTGCGCTATCGCGAGCGGCCCGAGCAGGGTGGGGCACTGCTGGCCGAGGCCTCGCTGCGGCTCCCCTGAGCCGCATCCCCGATGGATCCCATGCCGGTGCGAGTCGTCCTGCCGCGAGGAGCTTCGAAGCGCGGCTCCTGCCGCGGACGGGCTTCACACCGCACGCGCGTGTGGCCGTGGCGCTGAGGCGCGGTGCGCTGGCGCTTGCGCTGGGGTTTCTGGTGGCGCGTGCCGGGCTCGTCCAGGCGCAGGGGCAGGAGCAGGACATCCCCCTGGCTCCTGCACATGCCCGCTCCACGTCCACGCAGCAGGCGAGCGAATCGGACATGCTGCTGCTGGAGGTGCGGGTCGACCGGCAGTTGGTCTCCGAGGCAGTCGTCGCCTACCAATCCGGCGAGTACATCCTGCTGCCGCTGGGCGAACTGTCGCGCCTGCTCACCCTGGCGATCACCACCGACCCCGGACGTGGCACCGCGAGTGGCTTCGTGCTGGAGCAGGGCCGCAGCTTCGGCCTCGACCTCGCGCGCGCCACGGTGGTGCTGGCTGGGCAAGCGGAGAGCTTCGATCCGGCGCAGGTAGAGCTGCGAACCGACGACATCTACGTTTCCACCCGCCTGCTGGCGCGCTGGCTGCCGATTGACGTTGAAGTCGATCTGTCGCGGCTGTCGCTGGAGGTGCGGCCGCGCGAACGGCTGCCGCTGCAGTTCCGGCTGGACCGCGAAGCCCAGGGCGCGCGCGCGGGCGCGCGCGATGCCGAGCGCGTTCCGGGTTATCCGCGCCACGACATCCCGTACCAGCTGGTCGGCACGCCTTTCCTCGATCAGACCCTGAGCCTGGACTATCGCGGTGGAAACGGCCGCAACAGCCTCGACAGCCGCTATACCGCATATGCGACCGGCGACGTGCTCGGGATGCAGGGCGCGCTTTATGTCAGCGCCGCCTCCGGTGGCGACGCGGCCGACGCCCGCTTCACGCTGGGGCGGCAGGATCCGGACGCGGAGCTGCTGGGACTGCTGCGCGCGCGCACGGCCCTGGTCGGCAGCGTGCCGGTGCCCGCGGTCGCCCATATTTCCCGCAGCAGTGCGCTGGGCGAGGGCTACGTGATCAGCAACCGGCTGTTGTCGCAGCCCGACAGCTTCGGTCAGCACAGCCTGCAGGGGCCGTTGCCGCCGGGCTGGGACGTGGAGCTTTACTTCAACGAGGCCCTGGTCGGTTTTCAGGCCTCCGGCACCGACGGGCGTTACCATTTCGACGACCTGCAACTGCTGTTCGGGCCCAACGAGTTCCGCCTGGTGTTTCACGGCCCGCTCGGCGAAGTGCGGGTCGAGCGGGAGACGTTCCTGCTGGAGCAGTCGCTCACCCCGGCCGGAGAGTTCCGCTACCTCGTCGCGCAACACCGCGACGAAGAGGGGCATGCGCGACTGCACGCGCAGTTCGACTGGGGGCTGACCGAACACCTCGGCGCGACCGGCGGCATCGTGCGGACACCCGTGGCCGAAACCGTGCAGGACTACGCGAACGTGGGGCTGCGTGCGCACTGGCGGTCGCTGATCGTCGGCGGCGAACTGGCCCGCTCGGGCGATGGCGGTTCGCTGGTCCAGGCGACGCTGCGCACCCGGCTGGGCAGGTGGTCGATCAATGCCGGCCATGCGCAGCTCGATGATTTCACCAGCGAATGGTTCCTGCCGGCCGGCGACCCGGTGCGCTCCAGCACCACGCTGCGCGCCGACGGCCGGTTGCCGTGGCCGTCAGGTACGGTCCGGCTGCCGCTCACGATCGATCTCAGCCACGAAGCGCGCGAGTCCGGTGCAAGCCACGTCGATCTTGCCGGCAGACTGTCGGCGAACGTGCGCGGCACCGCTGTCACCGGGCAATTGCGCTGGCGGGAGTTCGACGGCCAGGGAGCGGACGCGCAGGAGCTGGCCGACGCAACCGTGCAGCTGAGCCGGCGAGTGCATGGGTTCAGCGTACGCAGCCAGCTCAACTACGCCATCGCGCCCGACAGCCGCTTGACTTCCGTGGCAATCGCCGCCGATCGGCGCCTCGGCGCCGGCTACCTGCAGAGCTTCGGGGTGACCCGCCTGTTCGATTCGTCCGAAACGCTTTACACCACTGGCCTGACCAAGAGTCTCGGCAGCTTCGGGCTGGGCATCAACGCCGGCTACTCTTCGAGCGGCGACCTCACCGTTGGCCTGCGCCTGTTCCTGGCGATGGGCAGGGAGCCCAGGACGGGCCACTGGCACCTCGACGCGCTGCCGATGGCCAACACCGGGGCGGTGTCGGCACTGGCGTTCCTCGACGACAACATGAACGGCCGCATGGATCCTGGCGAACAGCCGATCGAAGGCGCCGGTTTCTCGGTCAATGAGGGTAGGCAGGCGGTGGCGACGAACGCGCAGGGCATTGCCTACCTGGAGCGCCTGCCGGTGCTGCGGCACGCCGACGTGGCGGTGCTGACCGACACCCTGGAGGACCCGCAGTGGCTGCCCACCCGCGAAGGCGTGCGCGTGGTGCCGCGGCCGGGTGCGGTCGCTCAGCTGCAGTTCCCGGTGATCATGACCAGCGAGATCGACGGCACGGTCTATCTGCTCCAGGACCAGCGTCGGCGCGAGGTCGGCAGCCTGGTGATCGAAATCGTGGACGGCGCCGGACGCGTGGTGGCTACCGGCACCAGCGCCGCCGACGGCTACTACGTGGTGACCGGCGTACCGGTCGGCGAGTACCGGGTGAGGGTCTCGCCCGAGCAGATGCAGCGCCTTGGCCTGGCCAGCGTCGGCACGCAGGAGGTGTCGGTGACCCGCGACGGCTGGTTCGTCAGCGGGGTCGATGTCGAGGTGCGCACCGCGTCCGATTGAGCGGGCCGAATACGCGCTTTTGCAGGAGCGCCGCATGGGCGATACGCGCGGCCGCGTTACTCCACATCGCGGGCATGGCTCGCTCCTACAAGAATGGCCTTTGTAGGAGCGGCTTCAGCCGCGAGCTTGTCCAATCAGCACGCTCACCGGCCAAAGATCGAGCAGCTCCCGCAGCAGGGTGGTGCCTTCGAGCCGGCGCGTGCGTCCGGTCAGGGCGTCCCGCCAGTCGCCCGGCGGCAGGTCGAGCGCCGTGTCCTGCCAGCGCTGCGGATCAATCCGGGGTGCGTGCGCATCGGCTCCCAGCAGCGGGCAGGCAAGGCGCGGTGCGATGACCACCGCGACGTCGTCGCCGTGCCGGCGCTGGAATGCGATCGCGTGGCTCGCGCGCGAACCGTGCAGCGGCAACGGGCAGTAGTCGCCGTCGGCGAACAGCGCGGGGCATTCGCGGCGTGTGGCCAGCACGCGCTCGATCAGCCGCTGTTTCAGGCGCCCGTCGCGCCACTGATGGAGCAACTGCTCAAGCGGCGGCTGCTCGCGCAGGCCGCTCTCGCGAGTTGGGTAGTCCACCGCGGCACGGTTGTCCGGATCGACCAGCGAGAAGTCCCAGAATTCGGTGCCCTGATAGAGATCCGGCACACCCGGCGTGGTCAGGCGCAGCACGGTCTGGCTCAGGCTGTTGAGGGCGCCGGCTGGGGCAATCGACTGTGCAAAGTTCGCCAGTTCGGTGGCGAAACCGTCGCCCGGTTGGCATGACAGGCAGGATTCCAGGAAGCCCTGGCAGGCCGATTCGTAGGGTTCGTTGGGTTGCGCCCAGCCGGAATGGCGCTTGGCTTCGCGCAGCGACTTCTGCTGCCAGGCGGCGATGCGCGCGGCAAATACGCCCAGGCCGTCGCCGTCGTTGGCCTCCAGCCCCAGTGGCCAGGCGCCCACCAGCATCTGGTACAGCATCAGCTCGTCGGCGGCATCGGGCGCGGGCGCGCCATCCACCTCGCTGCGCAGGCCCGCATTTCGCGCCCGCCAGGCATGTACCTGTCTGGACCACGCCTGCGGCAGTTCGCTGAGCACCGCCAGCCGCACCCGGGCATCCTCGCCGCGTTTGTGGTCGTGGGTGGCGGTGGCCAGCTGGGTGTGCGGCGTTGTGCGCTGCCGTTGCCGGCAGGCCCCGTGGAAGGCATCGACCGACAGCGCGAAGTGGTCCGGCTCGGCGCCGACCTCGTTGCGCGAAAGCAGCCGGCCGTAGCGGTAGAACGTGGTGTCCTCGATCGCCTTGGCCGCAACCGGCGGGGTCAGGCGCTGGAAACAGGTGATCGCGTACGCGGTTTCCTCCGCCGTGCCGGGCGGGGCATCGCCCGACAACCAACGCAGCAGCAGCGCCATCGTGGCGTCGTCGAATTCGGCGCCGGAGGCCCGGGCCGAACGCGCGGCCCGCTCCAGTATCTGCGCGTCCAGCCGGTCGCATCTGGCCGCGTCCACGTAGGTGCGGTACACCGGGAAGTGCACGATCAACTCGACCAGCGCCGTGCGCAGCGCTTCCGGGGCGGTCGGTGCATCGGCGCGATCGGCCAGCGCCTGCAGGGCGCGGAGGGTGGCGTCGAGATCGGCGGCGAAGTTCTGCAGCGTCATCTGGCGCCGCGCGGCCAATGCCTGCACCGCATAGCCGGCCGGCCCGGCCAGCTCTTGCCACAGCTGGCCCAGCGGCACCGCGCCCTCGGGGTCGTGCAGCAGCGCGCCAACCTGGTCCATGAACTCGTAGCCGGTGGTGCCATCAACCGGCCAGTCCGCGCGCAGCGTTTCATCGGGCGCGAGGATCTTCTCGACGACGAGATAGGCCGGCCCTTGCGCGGCGTCGGCCGGGCGCTGCTGCTGCAATGCATCCAGGCGCTCGCGCAGCCGCCGGCAGTAACCACGCGGGTCGACCAGGCCGTCGATGTGGTCGACGCGCAGGCCGTCGACCAGCCCCTGTGCGTAGAGCTGCAGCACCAGTGCGTGGCTGGCTTCGAACACATGCTCGCGATCGGGGCGGATCGCGACCAGCTCGTTGATGTCGAAGAACCGGCGCCAGTTGATCCGGCGCCAGGCGTCGGTCCAGTGCGCGAGCAGGTAGGGCTGGCGCGAGAGCAGCATCTCGAGGCGCTCGCCGCCGCCGGGCGATGCCGACGCGTAGCGCGCCAGGGCGGCATCGATTGCGGAGCGACCATGGCCGGTCCGGGCGTGCAGTTGCAACGCGGCGAGCGCCCGCTCATAGGACTCGCCGGGTGTGGCGCTGTCGAACAGGCGTGCAAGACTGGCCAGTTCGTCGCCCTCGCCGAGCACCCGGGCATACGCCCTGGCCGCGAGCGGGAAGCGCTGGTCGCCGGTGACGAGGTAGACCCGGGCGGTGCTGCCGCTGTGCCGTGGCCGCACCTGCGCCTGCACGGGGGCGCTGTGGGACGACGAGGCGAGGATGTCCGAGGGTGCACCGGCTTGCGCATCGTCTGCATCGAGCTGCAGATGGAACCCTCCCTCGGCCAGGATGTCGTCTCGCTCGCGGCCCAGCGTCGGCACCAGCACCCGGCCATGCAGATCGGCGTCCGGGGTGTTCCAGTCGATGTCGAAAAAATCGGCGTAGTGGCTGTCGCGGCCCCACTCGAGCACGTCGCGCCACCACGGATTCTCGAGGCTCGCGGCCATGTGATTGGGCACGATATCTAGCACCAGGCCCATCCCGTGCGCGCGCAGCGTGGCAACCAGCCGCCGCAGCGCGTCCAGGCCGCCGAGTTCGGGATTGATGCGCCCCGGGTCGATGACGTCGTAGCCGTGGCCGGAACCGGTGCGTGCGGCCAGCAGTGGCGAGGCATAGATATGGCTGATGCCGAGCGCGGCGTAGTAGGGGACGGTGGCGACCGCGTCGTGGAGGGTAAAGCCGGCGTTGAATTGCAGGCGCGCCGTCGCGCGGGGTGGGTTGGGTACGGTCATGGTGAACCCTGGGCGACCGTCGACAACGGCGTGTCGCCTGGAGTCTGCTGTTGCCGGCGAGCGCCGATCCGTCCCGGCCCAACCCTCCCCTTGAAGGGGAGGGCTTCAGGGCTCGTCTCCTTCCCCTTCAAGGGGAAGGTCGGGATGGGGATGGGTTTGCTGTTGATCTGGCTTGCTTCGCGGCACAGGGCCAACCCATCCCCACCCAACCCTCCCCTTGAAGGGGAGGGCTTCAAAGCAACCGCAACGGCCGTCATGGCGCTCCCCGGCGCGCCACATCGAGCGCCGACAGCCGCTGCCGTGCCGGCTGCGAGTCGAACACGGTGTCGATATCGGCCGGCAGGCGTCGTCGCCAGTTCGGGTGCTCGTCGCGGGTGCCAGGCACGTTGGGCGTGTCGGTCAGGCCGAGCACGTCCTCCACCGGCACCAGCGCCAGCGCCGCCGGGGTGCGCCCGACATGCGCGACCGCGGCGTTGACGAACTCCGCGGTGGCGGCGCTCTCCGGCTGCGGCGGTTCGCTGTCGCCGGCGCGGCGCCTATCGGCATGGATCGTGCGCCACATCCGGTTGCGGTCGCCCTCGCGCTGTGCCAGTTGCTCATCGAGCTCCCCGGGATCGGCCAGGCCGAGCTCGCGCCGCACCTCGATGTCACGCCCGAGCCACCAGCCGGCCGCGGTCGGCAGGTCGTGGGTGGTGGTCATCGCGATCGCCTGCCTGCGCCATTCCGCGGCCGGCGCGAAACCACCCCGCGCATCGCGCTCGAACCACAGTACGCTCATGCCGAGCACGCCGGACTTGGCGAGGGTGTCACCAAAGCCGGGCGGGACCGTGCCCAGGTCCTCGCCGACCACCAGGCAGCGGTGCCGCCACGACTCCAGTGCGATCAGCCGCAGCAGGTCCTGCTTGGGGTAGGCCAGGTAAGCACCGTCCAGCGGCGAGGCGCCCTCGGGCACCAGCCACAGCCGCATCAGCCCCATCACGTGGTCGATGCGGATGCCGCCGGCGTGGCGCATGCAGGCGCGCAGCAGCTCGATGAAGGCGCTGAAGCCGGTCTCGCGCATGGCGGTCGGCGACAGCGTCGCCAGGCCCCAGACCTGACCGCGCATCGCCAGCTCGTCCGGCGGGGCGCCGATCGACAGTCCGACCAGGGTTTCACGCTGGCGCGACCAGACATGGCTGCCGTTGGGGTCCGAGCCGATCGCAAGATCGGCGACCAGGCCGATCGGCATGCCGGCGCTGCGTGCATCGGCTTGCGCCTTGCCCAGCCCGCGCGCGGCGAGCCATTGCAGGAACGCGTGGAAGCGCACCGTGCCGACGTGCTCATGCGCGAAACGCTCGACCGCCGCGCTGCGCGGGTCGCGATACGGCTCGGGCCAGTCGCGCCAGCTCCAGATGCCCTCGCTCAGGAAATGCGCGTGCAGGGTCTCGAAGCGTGCATGGTCTTCGAGCGCGGCATCGGCGTCGCGACGATGCTGCTCGAACGCGGCGACCAGCGCCGGCTCCAGCGCCAGCGCCTCATCGAACAACCGCCGCAGCACCGCAAGCCGCGCGGCACCGGCCGCTTTCCAGTCGATCAGCGGGTCGGCCTCCAGGTGCGCCATCGTGGCGCCCAGTCCGAGCGCTTCGCGTGCATGGGCTGCCGCATCGCCGAAGGCTTCGCGCGGATCGACGTGCAGGGCATTGAGCAGCAGCCGACTGGAGGGCGAATACGGGCTGCAATGCGCCGGCTCGGCCGAGAACATCGCGTGCACCGGACTGACCGCGAGCGCCGCCGCACCGTCGTGCGCCAACCGGGCGGCGAGATGGCCCAGTGCGCCGTAAGTGCCGATGCCACCATCGCCGGGCATGTTGAGCCCGTACAGCTGCGCGGCCAGACCCCAGGGGCGGGCCGGACGCGACGGATCCGGTGACGGGCTGCACAGCTCGGACACGCCGAGGCATTGCCGCGGCGCCACCGCCACGGTCGTCCGGGTATCGCCGATGAGCAGGTGGTGGTAGCCGGGCGTGTCGATGGCCGGCAGCACGGCGTCGCCGTCGCGTTCGTGCAGGCGACCGCCGAGGCGGTTATCGCGCTCGTGCAGGCGACCGCCGAGGCGGTTATCGCGCTCGTGCAGGCGACCGCCGAGGAGGCCGCCGCGCTCCAGCGTCAGCTCGAAAGCGGCACTGCTGCCGAGCTTCTGTCCGGATAGTACCGTCGGCTCGCCGCAGGCAGCGGTGATCAGCGGCGGCAGCTGGCGCGACTGCGCGGCGGCCTCCAGGCGTGCGCGGCTGGAGGCGAGTTGGTCGGCGCTGTCGCAGGGCAGTTCGAGCGCCGACAGCAGGTGACGCAGGGTGTCGGGCGAGACCTCATGGGTCTTGCCGCGGAAGTCGTCCCAGCGCGGTGAGATGCCGGCGCGCGTGGCCAACTGGATCAAGTCATTTGGCGACGAGTTGCTCATTGGTGCCGTCCCGGTCGAGATACGGACGACAGCACCATTGGCTCGTCAGTCCCGCGAAGGCGGGAACCCATTGACTTCAGCGCGCGATCGGAGTCCGGCGATGGGTGTCGTAGCCGCCTGAAGTCACTGGATCCCCGCCTGCGCGGGGATGACGGCAAGAAGGCGCGAGGACTTGTGTGCAGGGCCGTCATGGCGTCGCTTCCACAGCCTCCGGTGGCGCCAGCCACGCCACCACGGTGTGCGCAGCAAGCTCGCCGCGCGCGGCGGCATCGGCGGCGCCGGCGGTGGTTTCATGCAGCACGCGCCCCATGCCGGAAGGGGCGTGCGAAACAGGCGCGGTGCCCAGGTTGACCAGCATCGACAGCGTGCAGCCATCGCCCATGCGCCAGCGCGCGTGCACCGCGCCTTGAGCCAGGACATTGACGCCGCTCGAACGGGCGCCCGGCAGGCGCGGGACGATCTCCTCCCGCCGCAGCCGCAGCAGGTGCTGGACGAATGCGCGATGCGCCGAGCCCTCATCCGAGAGTGCCTGCTCGAAGTCCGGGATCGAGCTTGCGAACGTCCGTGGTGCATTGGGATCGGGAATCGCCTCGCGACGCGCCGGATCGCGGAACGCCGGGAACCGGGCGAACTCGCGACGGCGGCCTTCGCGCACCGCCTCGGCCAGTTCGCCGTGGTGATCGGTGAAATACAAAAACGGCTGCCGCGAGTTCCATTCCTCGCCCATGAACAGCATCGGGACCTGCGGTGTCAGCAGCAACAGTGCGGTCGCCGCGCGCAGGGCGGCCGGATCGGCCAGGCTGGACAGCCGCTCGCCGAGCGCGCGGTTGCCGATCTGGTCATGGTTCTGCAGGCAATTGACGAACGCGCTTGTCGGCAGGTGGGCGCTGGGCTGGCCGCGCGGGGCGTCGTCGCGGTAGGCGCAGGCTTGCCCCTGGTAGACGAAGCCCTCGCCCAGCCAGCGGGCCAGGCCGGCGGTCGGATCGTCGGCGTAGTCAGCGTAGTAGGCGTCGCGCTCGCCGGTCAGCAGCACGTGCAGGACGTGGTGGGCGTCGTCGTTCCACTGTGCATCGAAACCCTGCTGCAGCAGCCCGGCGTCGTTGTGCTCGTTCTCCAGCACCAGGTGCACGTGCCGGTCGGGCTCCACGGTGGCGCGGATCTTCGCGGCGAGCTCGGGCAGCCAGTCGCGCTCGGTGATCGCATGCACCGCGTCCAGGCGCAAGCCGTCGAAGCGGTACTCGATCAGCCAGTACAGCGCGTTCTGGGCGAAGAAGTCGCGTACCTGCGGGCGCCGGAAGTCGATTGCCGGACCCCAGGGCGTGTCGAGGTCACCCCTGAAAAAGGGCGCCGCCAGGCGCGGCATGACGTTGCCGTCAGGGCCGAAGTGGTTATAGACCACGTCGATGAAGACCATGAGCCCGAGCCCGTGGGCGCGGTTGACAAAGGCCTTGAGATCGTCGGGAGTGCCGTATGCGGAGTCGGGTGCATACGGTAGGACGCCGTCGTAGCCCCAGTTGCGCCGGCCGGGGAACTGCGCAATGGGCATCAGCTCGATGGCCGTCACGCCGAGCGCGGCCAGCTCCGGCAGCCGGGCCTGCACGCCGGCGAAGCCGCCGAACGCACCCACGTGGAGTTCGTAGATCACCGCCTCCGGCCACGGCCGCCCGCGCCAGTGGGCGTGTTGCCACCGGTAACGCGCCGGATCCACCACCAGGCTTGCAGCGTCCACCCCGCCGTCCTGCGCACGCGCGGCCGGATCGGCCAGGGCGCTGCCATCGTCGAGCACGTAGCGATATCGTGCTTCCGCCGCGCAATCGATCCGGGCTTCGAACCAGCCTTCGCCGGCGTCCGACAGCGGGACCGCGTCGCCGTCATCGATGCGCAGCGACAGGCGCCCGCAACTTGGCGCCCACACGCGGAACCGCGCCTGTCCAGCCGACCATTGCGCGCCGAAGGGCAGCTCGTGGACGAAGCGGCTCATTCGCGCGCTGCCGCGGCGGAAGGGCGCGCGACCAGCAGGCGCACGCTTTGCGCGCTGACGGTGAGCGCGCCCTCAGCGCAGTCGACGCGCTGCTCCACCGCCTGCGGCTGTGCGCTGTCGAGCAGTGCCAGCCACGGCAAGGCCGGCCCGGGCAGGCGGAACTCGCGGTCCTTCTGGCTGCCGTTGATCAGCAGCAGGCTGACCTCGATGCGGCCGTCGTGGTGGGTGCCCGCGCGCCGGACCGTCAACAGGCGGCCCTGCGGGTTGTCCCAGGCGCCCTGGGTCATCAGATGCCCGCGCTCGTCGAACCAGGCCAGATCGTGCACGCCCGGCCATGGCTCGTTTTCGCCGTGCACGAAGCGCGCCAGGCGCAGGGTGAAGTGCGCCTTGCGCAGCGCGACCAGCCGCGAGGTGAACGCCAGCAGCTCGCGCGAGGGCTCGGTATCGAGCAGGGACCAGTCCAGCCACGAGATCTCGTTGTCCTGGCAGTACGCGTTGTTGTTGCCGCCCTGGGTGCGGCCGAACTCGTCGCCGGCGAGCAGCATCGGGGTGCCGTGGGAGAGCAGCAAGGTGGCGAGCAGTGCCCGTTTGATCTTCTCGCGCTGGGCCAGGATCGCCGGGTCGTCAGTCTCGCCTTCGGCGCCCCAGTTGTAGCTGGCGTTGTCGTCGTGCCCGTCGCGGTTTTGCTCGGCGTTGGCCTGGTTGTGCTTGTGGTTGTAGCTGACCAGGTCGTGCAGGGTGAAACCGTCGTGCGCGGTGAGGAAATTCACCGACGCCCAGGGCCGCCGGCCGCCGTGGTCGAACAGTTCGGCCGAGGCCTGCAGCCGCTCGGCCAGGGCGCCGCGCAGGCCTTCGTCGCCTTTCCAGAAGCGGCGCACATCGTCGCGGAACTGGCCGTTCCACTCGGCGAAGCCCGGCGGATGGTTGCCCAGCTGGTAGCCGCCGGGGCCGAGGTCCCAGGGCTCGGAGATCAGCTTGACGTGCGCCAGCACCGGGTCCTGCCGGATCGCATCGAACAGGCCGGCGTTCGGATCGAAGCCGTGCGCTTCGCGGCCCAGCGCCACGCCCAGGTCGAAGCGGAAACCGTCGATGTGGAACTCCTCGACCCAGTAGCGCAGCGAATCGGTGATCATCTGGATCACGCGCGGGTGCGAGGTATTGAGCGTGTTGCCGCAACCGGTGTCATCGATGCAGTGGCGCGGGTTGTCGGGCAGCAGGCGGTAGTAGCTGGCGTTGTCGAGCCCGCGGAAGGACAGGGTCGGGCCGAGTTCG
>JAHWKC010000450.1 GCA_019348095.1 Pseudomonadota bacterium
GGCGCGGCCGGCGCAGCGGGCTCTTCACGATGGCCGCCGTCCACTCGACGGCGCGCGGCCCCGCGCTGGGCGGCTGCCGCATGTGGACCTACGAGGACTCGCGCGCGGCCGTGCGCGACGTCCTGCGCCTCTCGCGCGCGATGACCTTCAAGGCCGCGGTGGCCGGCCTCCCGCTCGGGGGCGGCAAGGGCGTGATCATGGCGCGCGATCCCGCCGCGGCCGGCGACCGCGACTGGCGCACCGACGCGCTGCGCGACTTCGGTGACACCGTCGAGTCGCTGGGCGGCAGCTACGTGACCGCGGAGGACGTCGGCACCTCGTCGCGCGACATGGAGACGATCTCGCTGTCGACGCGGCACGTGACGGGGCTCTCGCGCCGGCTCGGCGGGTCGGGCGATCCGAGCCCGTGGACGGCGCTCGGCGTGCAGGCCGGGATCGAGGTCTGCTGCGAACGCGTCTTCGGCACGCCCTCGCTCGAGGGCCGCACGATCGCGATCTCGGGGCTGGGCAACGTCGGCGGGCGCGTCGCGAGCGCCTGCGCGGAGGCCGGCGCGACGCTGGCGACGGGTCACATCTCGCCCGCCGAGATCATGCAGGTGGTCCCGGAGGCGCGCCGGCGCGGCGTCGCCGGGGTGGTCATCGACGGCTTCTGCCGCGACGTGTCGGGCCTGCGCCGGGTCGGGCTGCCGCCGCCCGCCGGGCTCGAGCTGCTGCCCGCCTCGCCCGGCCTGACGGCGTACGAACGGCTCGGCGAGATCACGCCGCTGGCGCGGCTGCTGCGCAACAGCCTGGTCGTCGTCCTGGTCGCGGTCCCGCTCACGACCGTCATCGCGTCCTGGGCCGGCTTCGCGCTGGCGCAGCTCGCTCCGCGCAGCCGGCGGTGGCTCGTCGGCATCACCACGGCCTTGCTGCTGGTGCCGCTGCCGATGCTGTGGATCCCGCGTTTCGTCCTCTACCTCGAGATCGGCGTGCTCGACACGCTCGTGCCGCTGATCGCACCGGCACTCGCGGCCACGACGCCGTTCACCGTCCTGCTGGCCTACCGCGCCTTCCGGCGGGTGCCGCCGGAGCTGTGGGAGGCCGCGCGGCTGGAGGGTGCCTCGGCGCTGACCACGTGGTGGCGGGTCGGCCTGCCGCTGGTGACCGCCACCACCACGGCGATCGCCGCGGTGGCCTTCGTCTTCCACTGGGGCAACTACCTCGACGCGCTGCTCTACGCGCAGTCGGAGGACACCCGCACCCTGCCGCTCGGGATCGGCGAGCTCGCGACGCTCGACGCGGCCGACCAGTCGGTGCTGTTCGCGGGGGCCGTCGTGCTCGCGCTGCCGGCCGTCCTGGCGCTGCTGGCGGTGCAGCGCCCGCTGCTCGGCCTCGGCGACCGGGGAGCCGTACGGTGAGGCGCGTGCGCCGGACCCTGCTCGCCGCGACGCTCGGCGCGCTCGTCCTGTCGGGCTGCGGCGGCGGGACCGGCAGCGCCAGGGAGGCGCGGTCGCTGACGCTGCAGGCCGCGGGTGGCGAGGGCGAGCTCGGCGCGCTGCGCGAGCATGCGCACCAGCTCGCGGTCGAGCCGATCGATCAGATCGCGCGCCTCGAGCAGCTCGGGCGAGGGCTCGATGTCCGGCAGCGCGGGCGCCAGCAGCACGAGCGACGCCACGCGTTGCGGCTCGCTCGCCGCCAGCTCGAGCGCGACCAGGCCACCGAACGACGCGCCGACGACGTGCGCCCGCGTGATCGCCAGCGCGTCGAGCAGCGCCGACAGATCGCGTGCCGGAACGAAGGCTCCCGGCGCCGAGCGCGTGCGCCCAGGGAGCGGCGACCGCGTCGGGCACGAGCATCACCGCCACACCGACCCAGGTGAGCAGCACGGCGCGGCGGCGAGCGGGGGGCGCCGTCGCGGCGAGCAGCCCCGTCCGCGCTTCGGCGAGCGCGGTCCGCAGCACGGACCGCCGTCTCGGCTCGGCCCGCCCGTCTTCACGAGCGTCGGCACCGGTGTCGCGCTCGCTCGACACCGCAGCGGCCCGTCCACGCACGCACGTCATCAGCAGCGCGGCCGCCAGTGCGAACGTGCCGGCGTTGATCAGCAGGCCGCCCGTCGGCGGCACCGCGATGAGCAGCAGCCCGCCGCCGACGAACCCCAGGACCTGGGCGGTCTGCTGCAGCGTCTGGTCGACGCCCACGCCGACGCGGTA
>JAHWKC010000451.1 GCA_019348095.1 Pseudomonadota bacterium
GAAGGCATGCTCGACCTGGCGCGCTCGCAGCTCGGCGACACCATGGACGCGCTGTCGCCGCATATCGACGCCGACGTCCCGGTGGTCGGACTGGAGCCTTCATGCATCGCCAGCTTCCGCGACGAACTGCCGCGCCTGTTCCCCAGCGACGGCCGCGCGCGCTACCTCGCCGGAAACACCTTCCTGCTCAGTGAGTTCCTCGACCGCGAGGACTATCAGCCGCCGCGGCGGCTCAGCGGCCCGGCCCTGGTGCACCCGCACTGCAACCACCATGGCGTCATGGGCACCGAGGCCGAGGCACGGGTGCTGGGGCGCACCGGCCTGGACTTCGCGTTCACCGATGCCGGCTGCTGCGGCATGGCCGGCTCCTTCGGTTTCGCGCGCGACCGCTACCCGGTGTCGCTCGTCATCGCCGAGGACGCGCTGCTGCCGAAAGTCCGCGCCGCCGGCGAGGACGTGCTGCTGCTCGCCAACGGCTTTTCCTGCCGCGAGCAGATCCGCCAGTGCACCGGCCGCCAGGCATTGGACCTGGCGCAGGTGCTGCGGATGGGCCTGCACGACCAGCCCAGCGCCGGGCATTGAGCCGCCACGACAAACCTTCGCAGAGACAGGAGATTCCCAATGGCCGCTGCAACCACACCGATCGGGCGACACACCTGGGTGATCGCCGAGGGCTACATCCCTCCCGACGATGGCCCGCGCGACCGCCGCTTCGCCAGCCACGAGACCGCCTGCGTGCTGAACTGCGGCGAGCGCGATGCACAACTGCGGCTCACGCTCTACTTCGCCGATCGTGAGCCGGTCGGCCCCTACCGGCTGACCGTGCCGGCGCGGCGCACGTGCCACCTGCGCTTCAACGACCTCACCGATCCCGAGCCGGTGCCGCACGACAGCGACTATGCCAGCGTCATCGAGTCCGACGTGCCGGTGGTCGTGCAGCACACCCGCCTGGATTCGCGGCGGGAAGCACTGGCGCTGCTGAGCACCATGGCCTACCCCGCGCAATGAGCCACGGCGGGCGCCCCGACGTGGTCGTGATCACCGGCGCCTCGGCCGGCGTCGGTCGCGCGGTGGCCTGCGAGTTCGCCCGACACGGCGCCCGGATCGGACTGCTGGCGCGCTCGCGGGAACGTCTGCAGGCGACCGCCGAGGAGGTGCGCGCGTTCGGCGGAGAAGCGCTGGAACTGGTCGCCGACGTGGCCGATGCCGCCCAGGTCGAAACGGCCGCCACCCGGGTCGAGGCGGCATTCGGGCCGATCGACATCTGGATCAACTCGGCGATGGTGACGGTGTTCGCCCCGGTGCATCGCGTCACCCCGGAGGAATACCGGCGGGTCACCGACGTCACCTACCTGGGCACCGTACACGGCACCCTGGCGGCACTGGCGCGCATGCGCGGGCGCAACCGCGGGACCATCGTGCAGGTCGGCTCGGCGCTGGCGTACCGGGCCATCCCGCTGCAGTCGGCGTACTGCGCGGCCAAGTTCGCGGTCCGCGGCTTCACCGATGCGCTGCGGGTGGAGCTGATGCACGAGCGCTGCGACATCCACCTGACGATGGTGCAGCTGTCGGCGTTCAACACGCCGCAGTTCGACTGGGCCCGCAACAAGATGCAGCACCGCGCGCAGCCGGTGCCGCCGATCTTCCAGCCGGAACTGGCCGCGCGCGGCATCCGCCATGCCGCCTATGCCGGCCGGCGCGAAGTCTGCGTCGGTTTTCCCGCGGTCAAGGCGATCTGGGGCAACAAGTTCGCGCCGGCGTTTGCCGATCGCGTGCTCTGCCGCCAGGCCTGGGAGGGCCAGATCACCGACGAGCCGCTGCCGCCGGGACCGGACAACCTGTTCGAGCCGGTCCAGGGGCGATACGGCGCGCATGGCCGCTTCGACCAGCAGGCACGCGGCCGCAGCTGGCAGTTGTGGGCGACGATGCATCGCGCCGGGCTGGCGGTGGCGGCGCTTGTGGTGCTGGTGGTGCTGGTGGCGGTCGTGGCGCTGGTGTGGTGAGGGTTGGCCGGCGGACCGCCTGGGGAAGCGCGGCGAGGTTCATTTTGGCTCGCGGCGGTAGACCCCGCCACGCCCCCTTCACGGGGCCCCGAAATTTTATAGGAGGGCCTACGCCCGCGAGGGGAAAGAAAGGCGGCGACACCAACAACCCCGCGCCCAGTCCACGCTCCCCACCCAGCACAC
>JAHWKC010000452.1 GCA_019348095.1 Pseudomonadota bacterium
CTTCTTCGGGGAGGAGGCGGACGAGGTGGGGCGGCTGCTGGCCCGGTCGAGCGTGGGACCGCTGCCGGTCCTGTCGCTGGTCCACGCCGGGACCTACGAGCTGGCGGTGCACGCGCTGGACCTCGCACCGTGCGGGGCACCGTCGCCGTCGCCGCAGCTGCTCGACAGGGGGCTCGCCTCGCTCATCGAAGTCACGGGCGCGCTGTCCGTCCGCGCCGGCGTCGACATCGCGCTGACCGCGATGACGTCCACGGGCGGCTGGCGGTTCATCAGCAGCGGCGAGGGCTGGACGACCGAGCGCGCCGCCGCCGGATCGTTCGACGGCGCCGGCGTGCGCGGCACGGCTTCCGACCTGCTCGACGCCTCCGCCGGCCGGGCCGGGCTCCCCCAGCTGCTGCTGGCCCGGCGGCTGCACGTCCAGCAGCTGCCGCAGTGGATGCGCCTCGCGCCGCTGCTCGACGACGTGCCGGGCCTGCCGGGCGGGGCTGCGCTCAGGGCCGGCGTCGGCGGACTGAGCGCGGTTGTGGGCGGCGTCGGGAAGGTGCTGGGCCGCTTCAGGAGGTAGGCCGCACGACCATCGCGACCTGCCGCCCCGCGGCGCGTGTGAGGACGATCGTCACCTCCCGGGAACCGGTCAGCTTGAGCTGCCGGCGCAGCACATCGGGCTCGACCGCGGTCCCGCGCTTCTTGACCACCAGCGGCCCGGCGTCGTGCGCGCGCAGGCGCTCGCGCAGGGGCTTGAGCCCGAAGGGCAGCACCTCGAGCACCTCGAACCACTTCCCGTACGGCGTCGGCACCCTGGCCTCGGCCGCGACGTTGGCGATGGTGTCAGCGGCCTCGATGATCCGGTCGCGCCACGCCTTCGGCGCCAGGTAGCCACCGGCGGCCGGGGTGCCGACGCCCTGCGCACGCAGCTCCTGCCCCGACACGAAGCCGCCGCGCAGCACCTGCCGCTGCTCGCCGGTCAGGTCAGCAGCGCCGTGACGCACGAACATGTCGAACGCGGCGGCGTACCGCTCGTCCGAAGTGGCCTCGTCGCGCTCCTCATCCTTCTCGGCCGGAGGAGCGCCGAGGCGGGACCGGTCCACCGTGTCGAGGCGCAGCGCGCGCTCCTCCTCGGCGATCTTCCGAAGCACCGGGGGGAGCCCGAGCTCCGCGATCGTCGGGATGTGACCGGCGATGATCCGCAAGACGAGGCTCAGCGATCCGCGCTGGCGGTGGATGTTCACCCGGAAGCGGCCGACGCCAGGAAGCGAGTAGCTCGTGTCGTACTCCTGGATCGTCTCGACGCGCTCGGCGACGGCGTCCTGGTGCCTCAGCGCCTCGATCGCGGCGGCCAGCTCCATCCGGTTGTTGGTCGTCAGCGGCTCGCCGCCGCTGATTTCCTTTTCATGGGCACCGGAGCGGATCAATGCCGCCCACCCGCCGGGGCCGGGATTGCCGCGGCAGGCTCCGTCGGTGAAGATCTCGACGTGGGGGAGGTCGCCCACGGTCAGCCGGCATTGCGAGCGTAGCGAAGCAATCCAGGAGTGCATCGGATTGCTTCGTCGCTTTCGCTCCTCGCAATGACGGTCGCGCTGTTCTAAGCGCCCGCCGCATGAACATCCTCATCACCGGCGCCAGCCGCGGCATCGGCGCCGCGGCCTTCGAGCTGCTCAAATCCAGCGGCCACACCGTGGTCGGCCACTCCAGCCGCGGCAGCGACGAGCTTGTCGCCGGTGAACTGACCGACCCGGCCGCGCCGCGCGACATCTGGGACACCGCCCTCGACGAGCTCGGCGGCCGGATCGACGTTCTGGTCAACAGCGCCGGGGTGAACGTGCAAAAGCGGTCGATGGCCGAACTCTCGCCCGACGACTGGGACTTCCTCGTCCGCGTGAACGCGACCGGCGCATACAACTGCATACGGAGCGTCCTGCCGCAGATGCGGGAACGCCGCGACGGCGTGATCGTCAACGTCTCGTCCGTCGCGGGTCGCCGCGGGTGGGCGAACGCCGCCGCGTACTGCGCGGCGAAGTTCGCGCTCACCGGGTTCACCCAGGCGCTGGCTGCTGAAGGCAGGCCGCACGGCATCCGGGCGTGCGTGCTCTACCCAGGGGCCATGGACACCAGCTGGGGCGTGTGGTCGCCGCAGGACCGCGGGACCGGTCAGCCGATGGCCGCGCCGCAGGCGCTCGCACCGG
>JAHWKC010000453.1 GCA_019348095.1 Pseudomonadota bacterium
GTCGGTCATGCCGGCAAGGGTAGCAAGCAGCCGTCGCAGCGCCCGGGCGGATCAAGCCGCGGCGGGGGGTAGGAATTCTCCTGTGCTCGCGCCCGCCGGAGGTAGAGCCGAGCTTGCTCGGCTGCTTTTGTCGGGTGAACCGGGTAGCCGAGCAAGCTCGGCTCTACTGCAGCAACGACCGCAGCATCCAGGCGTACTTCTCGTGGACCTGCAATCGCTGGGTCAGCATGTCCTCGGTCGGGTTGTCGTCGGCGTCGTCGGCCAGGTCGGCCACCTCGCGCGCGGTGCGGCACACCGCCTCGTTGCCGACGGTCAGCTGGCGCACCATCTCGCGCCAGTCGGCGGCGTCGCTCAGGCCCGGCTCCTCCGCGATCGTGGTCAGCCGGGTGAATTCCGCGTACGAGCCGGGCGCATTGAATCCCAGCGCGCGGATGCGCTCGGCGATATCGTCCAGCGCGCCCCACTGCTCGGTGTACTGGTCCTCGAACATGTTGTGCAGCGCGTTGAACATCGAACCGGTGACGTTCCAGTGGAAGTTATGGGTCTTCAGGTACAAGGTGTAGCTGTCGGCGAGAAAACGCGACAGGCCTTCGGCGATCTGCTTGCGATCGCGGTCGTTGATCCCGATATCGATCACCGGCGCGCCTGAGCCGAGACCCGGCGAAGCGGCCGGCTTCATCGCGCCGGCCTTGGCCGACTTGGCCTTCTTGGCGGCCTTCAGGGAACTTGCGGTCTTGGACTTGGCCATGCGGGTTTTCTCCCTTTCTTCGATGTTCTCGCGACAATAAGCGGCGGCGGTTGCCGTGTGAAATGGTTTGTTTCTTCCGACGCGATCAATGAAGCCTATCGACCCACCCGCTAAGACCACGTTAGGACGCCGGGCCAAGCGACACGCGGTCACGCCCGCGCTGCAGTCGGCGCGGCGTGCCATCGATGGGGCGCTGAGCCGCGATCGCGGCCGTCTGCATGGCCTGTGGTCGCGCTGGAAAGCCGCCCCGGAGGATGCCAAGGCGCAGGCGGCGTTCGTCCGGGCGCTGGAGCAGTCCGTCGCCCAGCGCGAGGCGCGGGCGGCGGCGTTGCCGCAGGCGCCGGTGGAGTCCTCGTTGCCGATCGCGCTGGAGGCCAACCGCATCGTCGCGTTGATTCGTGAACACCCGGTGGTCGTGATCGCCGGGGAGACCGGCTCGGGCAAGACCACGCAGTTGCCCAAGCTGTGCCTCGCCGCCGGCCGAGGCCAGGCCGGCATGATCGGCTGCACCCAGCCGCGCCGGATCGCCGCACGCGCGGTCGCCAAGCGCGTGTCGGAGGAACTGCAGACGCCACTGGGCGGCGCGGTGGGCTACCAGGTGCGCTTCAACGAGAACGTTGGCGAGCGCACCGCGATCAAGTTCATGACCGACGGCATCCTGCTGGCGGAGATCCAGTCCGACCGCTGGCTGTCGGCCTACGACACGATCCTGATCGACGAGGCGCACGAGCGCAGCCTCAACATCGACTTCCTGCTGGGCTACCTGAAGCAGCTGCTGAAGAAGCGCCGCGACCTCAAGGTTATCGTGACCTCGGCGACCATCGACACTGCGCGCTTCGCCGCGCATTTCGACGACGCGCCGGTGGTGGACGTCGAAGGCCGCGGCTATCCGGTGTCGGTGCGCAACCGGCCGCTGGAGGGCGAGGGCGAGCAGGCCGGGGAGCGCAGCGTGGTCGATGGCATCGTCGGCGCATGCGACGAGATCACGCGCGAGGACCCCCGCGGCGACGTGCTGGTGTTCCTGGCCGGCGAGCGCGAGATCCGCGACGCGCACCAGGCGCTGGAGCGGCGCAAGTACCGCGATACCGAGGTGCTGCCGCTGTACGCGCGCTTGTCGGTGCGCGACCAGGACCGGGTGTTCAACCCCGGCCTGAAGCGCCGCATCGTGCTGGCGACCAACGTCGCGGAGACCTCGCTGACCGTGCCGCGGATCGGCTACGTGGTCGATCCGGGCCTGGCGCGGATCAAGCGCTACAGCCCGCGCGGCAAGCTCGACCGGCTGCATATCGAACCGATCAGCCAGGCCAGCGCCGACCAGCGCAAGGGCCGCTGCGGCCGCGTCTCGGAGGGCACTTGCTACCGGCTGTACTCGGAGGCGGATTTCGAGTCGCGGCCGTTCTACACCGATCCGGAA
>JAHWKC010000454.1 GCA_019348095.1 Pseudomonadota bacterium
ATCTATGTGGACCGCATCGTGCACAACCCGACCCCCGAAAAACGCATCGAACAGCGCACCGTGCGCCAGGGGTGAGCGAACGCGCTTGGCCAATGCCCTATCGGCAATGGGCCGCGTTCGCGAACGCCCGGGCATGGAAGCCCGGGCTGGAGCTGGTAAACCGTGTGTTGTTTCGCCATGGATGGCGTAGACGATTCCTGACAACTTGCTGTATCGGAGAACAAAAATGGCCTGGACCCGCGATCAGATGGCGCAGCGCGCCGCGCGCGAACTCACCGACGGCGCCTACGTCAATCTCGGCATCGGACTGCCGACGCTGGTGGCCAACCACATCCCCGACGGCGTGGATGTCTGGCTGCAGTCCGAAAACGGCCTGCTCGGCATCGGCCCGTTTCCGACGGAGGCGCAGGTCGATGCGGACCTGATCAACGCCGGCAAGCAGACCGTCACGGCCCGGGCCGGCGCCAGCTACTTCGGCAGCCACGACAGTTTCGCGATGATCCGCGGCGGCCACATCGACCTGGCGATCCTCGGCGCGATGCAGGTGACCGACCAAGGCGACCTGGCCAACTGGATGGTGCCGGGCAAGATGGTCAAGGGCATGGGCGGGGCGATGGACCTGGTCGCCGGGGTCAAGCGCGTGGTGGTGCTGATGGAGCACACCGCCCGCGACGGCAGCCACAAGATCCTGCCCGAGTGCACGCTGCCGCTGACCGGGGTGGGGGTGGTCGACCGGATCATCACCGACCTGGCGGTGCTGGACGTGACCGGCGATGGGCTGGTGCTGGTGGAGCTGGCGCCGGACGTGGAGAAGGAGGAGCTGCTGGCCCGCACCGGGTGTGCAGTGCGCTGAAAAGCTGAACGCCCGCCAGCCTGAATAGGGGGTCCGGGGGAAATTGTGTCGCCGGTACCTTCCAGCAGCGTGAGGGGTGCGTAGACTGGATTTCCAGGCTCCGGGGTGAGCCGCCGCGGCGCAGCATGCCGCCTGACCTCTGACTTCGGGTTCCCAGATATGAAAAAGCTTCCCTGGCTTCTCGCCGCTGCGTTCCTGTCCGGTTGCTCCAGTGACTGGTCCGCCGGTCTGGACAACACCGGCTCCACCACCGCATCGGCGGCACAGGCCGAAGCTGCCGCCCTGGCGGCGGCTGGTCTGACGACCGGCTCGTCGGCGCCGGCTGTACGCGGCCCACATTCGTTCGCCAACGCACCCGATCTCGGCTCGCTGGTGCAGTACCCGGTCGAGCCGGTGGTCCGCAAGACCGGCGCCTATACCTGGCACGCGGCCGAGTTGAGCGAGGAGCACGCACTGCGAGCGGCGGTCAGCGGCAACCTGCGCTTCACCGCGCCGGACGGCAGCATCATCGACCTGGCCTACGAGCGCCACGTCGAGCATCCCGATGGCAACTGGAGCTGGATCGGCCGGGCGCCCGGCGCTGCCGGTGCCCTCGCCCGCGGTCTCGCTGGTCGCCCGCGCCTTCCGCGGCGCCGGACTCGTGGACTTCTCGCCCGAGCAGATGCGCTACCTCGAGCACGGCCGCGTCGCCGACGTCAGCCGCCTGCAGACGGAGTTCGGCTGGGCGCCGCGCCCGACGGCGCAGGCCTTCGACGACTTCGTCGCCACCGTCGACCCCGCCGGCTTCCTCGTCGCCTGCGCCGACGATCCCGGCGCGCGGGCCCTCGCGCAGCTCGCGCGGGACAAGGGCATCGACGTCCGCACCTACGGGACGGCGGCCGACGCCGACCTCCGGCTGGACCAGGTCACGGTCAGCGGGACCACGAGCCGGTACCAGCCGGTCCTGCGCGGGCGGCGCCTGCCACCGGTGACGCTGGCGGTGCCGGGACGGCACCTCGCGCTCAACTCCGGCGCCGCGCTGCTCACGGCCATCGGGCTGGGGCTGCCCGAGGCGCTGCTGGTCGAGGGGCTGGGCGGCTTCTACCTCGTCGAGGCGCCGGACCTCGACGTGCTGGTCGAGGGGATGCGCCTGACGCTGGACATCGCCTCCCGCACCCCGCTGCGCCGGCACAGCGGCGACCGGTGGCTGCCCGCGCCGGGTGCGGATGACGACGCGGCGCTGCGGGCGCACGTCCGGTCGCGCGCCGAGACGATCTACCACCCGACCAGCACGGCCGCCATGGGCGCCGACGAGTCGTCG
>JAHWKC010000455.1 GCA_019348095.1 Pseudomonadota bacterium
GCACCTCGCGCACGCGCGCCTGCAGCGCGAGCACCGCATCGCCGTGCATCACCTGCGGCACCTCGGCGCGGGCGGTGCCGGTGGTCTGCAGCAGGATGTCGCGCTCCTCGGCCTCGCTCGGATATTCGACCCGCACGTGCAGCAGGAACCGGTCGAGCTGCGCCTCGGGCAGCGGGTAGGTGCCGGCCTGTTCCAGCGGGTTCTGCGTGGCCAGCACGAAGAACGGCTGCGGCAGCGGATGGGTCACGCCGGCGTAGCTGACCGTGCGCTCCTGCATCGCCTCGAGCAGCGCGGCCTGGGTCTTGGGCGGGGTGCGGTTGAGCTCGTCGGCCAGCAGCAGGTTAGTGAACACCGGTCCGCGCTGGAACTTGAAGCTGCGATGCCCGGTGCCGTGGTCCTCCTCGAGGATCTCGGTGCCGATGATGTCGCTGGGCATCAGGTCGGGGGTGAACTGCACGCGGCGGAACTGCAGGTCCAGCGCCTGCCCCAGCGAGCGCACCAGCAGCGTCTTGCCCAGCCCCGGCACGCCCTCGAGCAGGCAATGTCCCCCGGCCAGCAAACCGATCAGCAGCTGTTCGACCACCGCCTCCTGGCCGACGATGGCGTGCGCGATCGCGTCGCGCAGTGTGCCCAGTTGCGCCAGTTCGGTCTGGATGTCGGCTTCGGTGAGGGTGTCGGTCAGGGTCGTCCAGGTCGGAGGCGTTGTGTTTGTTTGCCCGTCATTCCCGCGAACGCGGGAATCCAGTGCCTTCAGCTTTCGTCTCGAGCGTGGAAGCCAAAGTCGCTGGGTTCCCGCGTTCGCGGGAATGACGGCGAAATGCAATGCGGTTGCATGCGGTTACGCCAAGGGCGGTCACGCAGTCAGCGCATAGATCGCGATATTGACCGCCAGTTTCGTGTTGTCATCGGCCAGGAAGCGCTTGTTGCGCCAGTCGTAGTCCCATTCGCAGCCGTAGTCCTTGTTGCTGTAGAGCACGCCGAGGCGCCCGTCGATCTGGATGCCCTTGAGGTAGTCGTGCACCAGGTCGTCGCCCCAGCCGTTGAGCTCGAAACTGGTGGCCGGTGGGCCGTCTTCGAACCTGAAGAAGCTGCGGTACAGCGCGTGGTCGTTGGGCAGCTTCGCCATCGCGTCGCCGCCGAAGATTTCCGCCATCTGTGCCTCGAACGACTTGGCGAACAGCCCGTCGATGTCGTGGTTGCAATCGTCGACGAACACGAAGCCGCCATTGCGCACGTAGCGCTCGAAATTGCGGCGCTCGGCCGGGTTGAATTCGACCAGCTTGTGGCCGGCGAGATAGCAGAACAGCGCCAGCAGCATCTTCGGGTCGGACAGGTCGAGCACGTGCTCCTTCGGGTCCACGCGCAGGCTGGTGTAGTCGATCAGCGAGGTGATCATGTTGGCCGGCATGCGCTGGTCGACGTCCCAGTCGCCGGAGTCGTAGCGCAGGCGGGTGAACCAGAAGTCGTACTGTGGAGCCGCCGCGTGCAAGGGCCGCGGCAGCTGCGAAAGCGCGGCGCCGGCCAGGCCGCCGGCGAGCAGGCGGAGGAAGTCCCGGCGATGGGCGGTGCGGTTCATTCCCGTGTCGGCCGGGCGCGCGTCCCGGTTTCCGCGACGGCTACACCACGGACGTCACTGGATCCCCGCCTGCGCGGGGATGACGGCAAGTATCGGATTATGGTTCCACGATGCTCGCCTGCGGCCATCGATCAGACCGCATCCGACAAGGACGTGAAGGTGAAGTCGCGCAGCTTCATCGGCGGGATCATCATCACGAAGCTCGAGCCGTCGCCGCCCACGCGCACCGGCTTGCCGGCAGGTCCGCGGATTTCCGCGGTCGCGACTTTCCCGTCGCGCCAGGCGATGTCCACCTCCAGGCCGCCGCGCGCGCGCAGGCCCCGCACCTCGCCCTCGGGCCACGCGCCCGGCAGCGCCGGGAGCAGGTGCAACTCGGGTGCCTGGGCGCCTCCGGCTGGCGCGACGCGGCTCTGAAGCAGCATCTCCGCGATCGCCGCGGTCCCGCCGAAATTGCCGTCGATCTGAAACGGCGGGTGCGCGTCGAAGAGATTCGGATAGGTTCCACCGCCGTGCGTGCTGATACCGGTCACCGCTCCCGCGGGCGTGAGGAGCGACCGCAGCAGCCGCGCCGCACGAT
>JAHWKC010000456.1 GCA_019348095.1 Pseudomonadota bacterium
ATCCGCTGTACACGACCTGGCTGCTGATCGCGTGCGTGTTCGCGTGGTTCGCGCGCGATCGGCGCCCGGGCCGCCACGCGCTGGTCGCCGGGCTGGCGTTGAGTTCGCTCTATCTTGCCGGCTCCCTGCTGGCCAAGGGCGCGGTCGAACGCGAGGTCGGGCGCGCGCTGGCGCAACTGGGGCTGCAGGACGCGCCGCGGTTTTCGGTGCCGATGCCGTTCAACATCCTGCTGTGGCGGGTGGTCGCTATGACGCCGGAGGGATTTGTCGAAGGCGAGCGCTCGCTCATCGCCGACCGCGGGTCGATGCGGTTCACCGGATATGCCTCGGACGTAGCGAGCCTGGCGCAGGTGCGCGACTACCCGGGCGTGCGGCAGTTGCGCTGGTTCAACCATGGCTTCATGAAGGCCGAGCAGCGCGACGGCCAGCTGGTGCTGTCGGACCTGCGCATGGGCAGCGAGCCCGATTACACGTTCCGTTTCGCGGTCGCCCAGCGCACGCAGGGCGGATGGCGGCCTATCGAACCGCAGCGGGTCGAATTGCCTTGGGATGCCAGGCGACGGCTCGCGTGGATGTGGCAGCGGATCTGGATCCAGCCCTAAGCGCTCTGACAGCCGGTATTTTCGGCGAGCAGTGAGCGCCACTGCGCCGGGTCGGGTGAACGTGGTGTCGACCGGATTTTCCGCCGTCCGTGGGACGATACAAAGGCACCGGCCCTGGATGAATGGGGCATCGAGGTACACGGTGCGGTTCCCTCCCGCCGTAACCGATGAGGTCCGACAATGACCAGTCCCATTCCCGCCTCGCCGAGTCGCCGCCGCGCGATCGGCGCCATGTGCGCCTGCAGCGGTGCCGCAGCCGCCGCGCCCCTGCTTGGCGCCAACGCATTACGTACGCTGACGCTCGGCGCGCTCGGCGCGCTCGGCGTGTCCGGTGTCGCAGTCTCCTCGAGTGCATCTGCAGCGCCTGCGGCCGCGCGCACCACCCTGACGGCCGATCAGGCCCTGCAGCGCCTGATGGAAGCCAACAAGGCGTTTGTCGCCGACAAGACGCCGGCGCCGCAGCTCGACCGCAAGCGCCGGCTTGAAATCGCACAGAACCAGACCCCGTTCGCGGTATTGCTGAGCTGCTCGGATTCGCGCGTGCCGCCGGAAGTGCTGTTCGGCCAAGGCCTGGGTGATCTGTTCACCGTGCGCGTGGCCGGCAACACGGTTTCCCCGGAAGGGCTCGGCAGCATCGAGTATGCGGTCGCCGAGCTGGGCGTGCCCTTGATCGTGGTGCTGGGGCACGAGCGTTGCGGCGCGGTCGGTGCGGCGGTGTCGATCGTGCGCGACGGCGTGAGCTTTCCGGGTGCGATCGGTGAGATGGTCGGGCCGATCCTTCCTGCGGCGATCCGCGCCCGCGACGAGGACGGCGACTGGCTCGACAATGCGGTGCGTCGCAACGTCGTCGACGTGGTCGAGCGGCTCAAGGTCTCTGGCAAATTGCTCGAGGACCCGCTCGCGGCCGGCAAGCTGAAAATCGTCGGTGGGCGCTACGACCTCGACGACGGTAACGTGGACTTCTTCCACCGCTGATCGGCGCACAATCTGCACGTCGTGGCGGCAGGCGTTCGGGTCTATCCGCGCCGGCGGCACGTAGGTGACGAGCTGCAACGGCTGCGCCCGGTCATGCGGCGGCCTGGAATCCGGGTCGCGCGCCGGCGATCAGCGCGTCGAAGTAGTCGCGGGTCAGGCGCAGTTGCGCCTCGGCGGTTTCGGCGCGATTGACCACCGCGCGGAAAGCGTAGCGCTGCGCGTCGGTATGCTCCGGGCGGTCCTTGGCATACCAGCCCAGGTGCTTGCGCGCGATGCGCACGCCGGCCGGCTCGCCATAGAACGCATGCAGGTGCTCCAGATGTCCCAGCAGCACGTCGCGCACCTCGGCGCGCTGGAACAGCGCCCCGGCGCCGACGAGTCGGTGGGGGACCGCACGCTCCTCCAGCGCGAGGGACACGGCCTGGCCCTCCACGCGCACGTCGCCGACCAGGACGCCGACGCGCTCGGGAGGGGCACCCTCGCGAAGCAGCCGCTCGACCTCGCCGGCGACCGCCTGGGCCTGGGCGCGCTCGCTGTCGCAGCGCCAGAAGCGCACCGACCCTCCCGGGCGGCC
>JAHWKC010000457.1 GCA_019348095.1 Pseudomonadota bacterium
AGCTCCGGTGGCGACAGCTCCTCGGCGTCGGTGCGCAGCCGCACGCGGACCTCGTCGGTCAGCTTCACCGTGCGGACGTCCCGGGCCACGATCATCCCACCCGGGGACAGCAGCGTGCGGTCGTAGTCGTCCCAGCTCGAACGGGGCAACGCGGCCAGGCGCTCCCGCTCGGCGAACGAGACCGACGGGTCCGGGTCGGGGTCGAGGAAGATGTGGCGGTGGTCGAACGCGGCCAGCAGACGGATATGCCGGCTGAGCAGCATGCCGTTGCCGAACACGTCGCCGGACATGTCGCCGATGCCCACCACGGTGAAGTCCTGTTTCTGCGTGTCGCGGCCCATCGCGCGCAGCGCGTCCTCGTGGAAGCGCACGGCCTGGCCCTTGCGCGAGACCATGAGCACCTCGTCGTCGCCCGAGGTCCGCCGCACGGCGACCAGCTCGTCGTCGTCGCGGATGTTGATGGCGATGATGCCGTCGGCCTTGATCGGCGTGTTGTAGGCGAGGAACTCGGTCTTCTTGACCGTGCCCTTGCGGGTGGCGAAGAACACGAAGCAATCGTCGCGGTACTCGCGTACCGGAAGCACCGCCTGCACCTGCTCGCCATCCTCCAGCGGGATCCAGTTGATGATCGGGCGCCCGCGTGCGTTCGGGCCGGCGTCGGGCAACTGGTGCACCGGCAGCCAGAACACGCGCCCGGCACTGGTGAAGGTCAGCAGGGTGTCATGGGTGTTGACCAGCCACAGCCGGTCGATGAAATCCTCCTGCTTCATCGATGCGGCATTCCGGCCGCGGCCGCCGCGCTTCTGCGCGCGGTAATCGCTGACCGGCTGGCGCTTGGCGTAGCCGGCGTGCGACAGGGTGACCACCACGTCTTCGGGCGCGATCAGGTCGAGGATGTCGAGGTCTTCCTCGCTGGTGCGGATCTCACTGCGGCGGGCATCGCCGAACTCCTCCTTGACGTTGCGCAGCTCGGTGCGGATCACCTCGAGCAGCACGTCGGGATCCTCGAGGATCTCGATCAGCCCGCGGATGGTCTCCAGCAGAAGCTTGTACTCGTCGGTCAGCTTTTCCTGCTCCAGCCCGGTCAGGCGGTGCAGGCGCATCTCCAGGATCTGCTGGGCCTGGGTCTCGGTCAGCTGGTAATACTTGTTTGAGTCAGGACCCTCGACCAGGCCGACGCCTTGCGGCAGGTCTTCGGGGCGCGAATCGTCCGCGCCGACCGCACCAAGCAGCGCACCGACCAGGCCCGGCTCCCAGGTCTTGGCGAGCAGGCGCTCGCGCGCCTCGTTGGGATTGGCCGAGGTCTTGATCAGCTCGATCATCTCGTCGATGTTGGCCAGCGCGACCAGCAGGCCTTCCACGATGTGCAGGCGGGCCTCCGCCTTGCGCAATTCGAACCGCGAACGCCGGGTCACCACCTCGCGGCGGTGGCGGATGAACGCCTCCAGCATCTGCTTGAGGTTCAGCAACTGCGGACGGCCATCGACCAGGGCCACCATGTTGATGCCGAACACCGACTCCATCTGGGTCTGCTGGTAGAGGTTGTTGAGCACCACCTCGGCCGACTCGCCGCGCTTGACCTCGATGAAGATGCGCATGCCGTCCTTGTCGGACTCGTCGCGCAGCTCGCTGATCACGATCCAGCGCTCGCCGAACAGCGCACTGTCGTCGAACAGCTTCGCGCTGCGACCGTTCGCCAGCTGGTAACGCAGCGGATCGGTCGGGTGCTGGCGCGCGATCCGGTCATCGCGGCCGACGCGCACGTCGCCGACGCACACGCGGCCGACGTCGAGCTCGCGGTCGCGGAGCTCCTCGACGATGCGGAGCCGGTGCGGGTGGGCGAGCACGCCGAGCAGGTCGCGGCGGTGGGCGCCGACGACGACCAGCGTGCGGTCCTGGGCGGCGCGCTGGCGGCGGCCGAGGAGGACGACGGAGAGCAGCAGCAGGCAGCCGACGATCAGGCAGCCGGCGGCGGTGAGCGCCAGCAGCTGGCCGAGCGCTGCGCCGCCCGTGCTCGGGTCCTCGTCGAGCCGCTCCTCGACGGCGGGGCGCTCCTTCTGCTCGACGTGGCCGCCCTCGCCGGCAAGTACGGCCGCCAGCCGAAGCGCTCGGCCTTCGAGCTCCTCGAGGCCGGGTTCTACTACGCCGCCT
>JAHWKC010000458.1 GCA_019348095.1 Pseudomonadota bacterium
CGCGCAGCGGCGGCCCCGCCGGGGTCGGCCAGCAGCTCGAAGTCGCGATGGGCGATCAAGCCGGCGTCGGCGCCCAACCGCGAGGCCGGCGCGGCGCCCGGCGGCAGCGGCCGCACTTGGATCGCCTGCCGATCCAGTGGAGCGTGCAGCCCGGCAAGGGGCCAAGCGCCGTACGGCCACCAGAACGTCGCCGCCAAAGCCAACGCGCTTAGTGCCAGCAGCGTCCACAGCAGGGCCAACAGGTGGCGGGGCCGGTGCCACGTAGGGGCAGCCCGCGCGCCGGCCGGGGCCGGTGCGGCCACCGTCGCGCCGTGGGCGCCGGCCAGCACCGCTTCGCGCGCGTGCATCAGCCGCTCCAGCCGCGCCGGCGGCAGGGCCTTGATCCGGCGCTGGACCTGTTCGCGCAGCCGCTGCCAGGCTTGCGGGTTTGGGCGGCCGTCCGGGTCACGCGGCAGCGCACCGTGCAACGCCAACCGGTAGCTCGGCGTCGGGATTCCCAGGACCGCGGCGGCGTCGGCCTCGGTCAGGCCCGCAGCCAGGCGCAGCAGCAGCGCCGCACGCGGACCGCTGGCGAGCGCCGCCAGCCTGTCGGTCGCATCCAGCGGCAGCGTCACCGGGGGCCGCTCGCACAGCCCGGGCTCGGCCAGCAGCAGCATCCAGAAGCGCCGCGGCCATTCGGCCATGGGCTGGCCGGCCGCCGCCGCGCCGAAATCACGCATGGCCGCGGCCAGCGCGGCATCGCCGATCCCGGCGTCACCACACTGCAACTGGGCAAGCACCGCGCCGCGGCGCTCGACGCCGCGCAGGAAGGCCGCGAGTGCGGCCGGAGGCGCAAGGGGCGGCAAGCTCATCGTAGGCATCGGCATGGCGCCCAATCATAGTCGCGCCGGCGCGAACTCCGCCGCGGCGGGGCCGGCCGGGCCTGCCGACGAACGGCGCGAATTTCTACTTGACATCTTCTTGACATGGGCCATCACAAAGCGTGACGCGGGTTTCGCCGTGCATCGGTTGTGCACAGCAGTAAAGAAACCGTCGTATACACGCCCTTCACTGCGCCTCCACGCTGCATTGACGCGATGTTTCACGGCCAAACGATTGATTACCAAGGATATATCCGCCTTGGCGCTTTTTTCACCAACCTGGCTGAAGGGCCGACCGCAGCAGGATTGCGCTCTTTTGCCGCGGTCGCGTCCACAGAGATATCCACAGATGGTGTGGATAAGGAAAAATTTTCTTTGCAGCCCGTGACTTGCGCCGCATTCGTCAGAGCAGCGGCAGCAATGCGGCGCAAATGACAGCGAGCCCGGCGCCGGCGTCGATGCCGCGCCCCATCGCCTAGACTTGCATGGATGCACGCTGCTTCCGACGTCCCCGACCCTGCCCGGCCGATCTGGCGCGTCGCCCTGCCGCTGCCACTGCCGCGGCTGTTCGATTACCACCCGCCGCACGACGACCCGGCGCCTGCCACGGCGGTCGGCTGCCGGGTGCGGGTGCCGCTGGGCGCCTCGCGGGAGCTGGTCGGGATGGTGGTCGCGGTCGGCCCGGTCGCCGGCGAGGCCGCCGCGCTGAAAACCGCGCTGGCCCGGCTCGATCCCGCGCCGCTGCTGCACGGCGAGCTGCTCGGGACCGAGCAGGTGCTCGCGCGCATCGACGACGTCACGCCCGACGACGTGCGCGCCGTCGCCGCCGACGTGCTGTCCCGGCCGCTGTCGCTCGCGGTGCTCGGGCGCACCGGCCGGGCCGACCTGGAAGCGGCGGTTCGGTGAGCCCGGCCGGTCCGAGAATCCGGGTCGCCGTGTTCGGCGCCCGCGGGCGGGTGGGCTCGCAGGTGGTGCGGGCCGTCGAGGCGGCCGACGACCTGGTGCTGGCCGGCGCGTTCGACATCGGGGACGAGCGCGACCTGTCGGGCACCGACGTCGCCGTCGACTTCACCTCGCCGTCCGCGGTGATGGACAACCTGCGCGCCTGCGTCGATGCCGGCGTGCACGCCGTCGTCGGCACGACCGGCTTCGACGAGCAGCGGCTGTCGCAGCTGCGGGAGTGGCTGTCCGACGCACCCTCGGTCGGTGTGCTGGTCGCTCCGAACTTCGGCGTCGCCGCTGTGCTCATGATGCAGTTCGCCGCGCAGGCCGCACGGTTCTTCG
>JAHWKC010000459.1 GCA_019348095.1 Pseudomonadota bacterium
GGTCGGCCACCAGCTCGAGACTGCGGCGCTTGCCGAACGACACGTGGAAGCGCTCCTCGGGCAGCAGGGTGGTGGCCAGGTTGCGCAGCGGCAGGTAGGTACAGCTGGTCAGCTCCTCCATGAGCACCACCTCGGCCAGGTCGACGATCGCCTTCAGCACGGCGAACTCGGGCCACGACCGCAGCTCGTAGTCGAACACCGACAGGGTCCGCCCGGCGGTGGGTTCTTCCAGGCCGAGCTCGACGGCCAGCCTGGTGAACTTGAGGTGGTGGCCGTACTCCTCCATGGCGATGCGGCAGGCCAGCCACTTGTCCTTGGGCCCCGGGGCCAGGGCGATGGCGGGCTCGTCGAACACCGCCGCCCCGGCCAACTCGTTGCGGACGTGGCTGGCGATGACCTTGCCGGCGGCCAGCACGTACTCGGGGCCGAGCGCCATCGCCTCCTCGGCGTCGGCCACCTCGCCGGCGAAGGGGTGTTCGAGGGTGGGGGTGGGCGGGCTCACGATCGGGGCCGGAGCCGCTGGCGGGGGACGTCGCCGTCGACCACCAGCGACCGCAGCGCCGGCCGGTCGACCTTGCCCAGGGGTGAACGGGGGATGCGGTCGAGCCGGCACAGCTCGTCGGGCAGCTTGTGGCGGGCCAGGGTGGCCCCGAGGAACTCCCGCACCTCGGGCAGGTCGGGGGCGTCGCCGTTGGCGGGCACCACGCAGGCGCACACCGCCTCGCCCAGCACGGGGTCGGGGGTGGCCACGATCGCCGCGTCGGCCACGGCGGCATGGCGGACCAGGACCGACTCGACCTCGGCGGGGGCCACCTTCAGGCCGCCGCGGTTGACGACCTCCTTGCGCCGGCCGAGCACGTACAGCAGGCCGTCGTCGTCGATGCGCCCGAGGTCGCCGCTGTGGTACCAGCCGTCGGTGGCCACGCCGGGGTGGCGCCAGTAGCGCACCGGGGCGGCGGCCCCGAAGGCGATCTCGCCCACCTCGCCGGGCGGCAGGGGCCGGCGGTTCTCGGGGTCGACGATGGCCACCGTGCCGTCCGCCGGCGTCCCCGGCGGGCCCCGGAACACGGTGCGGCCCACCGAGCCGCGGAGGATCTCGTCACGGTCGGTGGTCTGGGTGGTGAAGCCCTCGCTGCACCCGAACACGTAGAGGATCTCGGTGCCCAGGCGCTCGTAGACCTGCTCGGCGAGCGGTCGGGGCAAGGTGGCGGCGGCGGAGATCACCCAGCGCAGGCGGGACACGTCGTGGAGGTCGGGGTCGAGCGCACGCAGCAGCAGGGTGAGGTGGGGCGGCATTCCCGGCAGGATGGTGACCTGCTCGTCGGTCACCAGCCGCAGCGCGCCCGTGGGGGAGAAGCGCTCCTGCAGCACCAGGCGGCCACCCCGGAGCAGGGCGATCAGGGCCAGGCGCAGGCCGAAGACGTGGGCCACGGGGAGGTACACGAGATGGACGTCGTCGGTGCCGGGGCCGAAGGCGTCGGCGAAGAACTGCATCTTGGCCCAGCAGGCGGGGAGGGTCTCCAGCACCCCCTTGGGCCGCCCGGTGGTGCCCGAGGTGAGGAACATCAGCCCGGGATCGTCCGGGCCCTGGAGCGGTGCGATGGGCGCCCCCGCCTGAGCGCCCTCCAGCAGCGCCGAGAGCACGAGGTCGCCGGCCTCCGGGGTGCCCTCGTGGACGATGCGCAGCGTCTCGGGGCGGGCGCGGGCCACGGCCCGCAGGGCCGCCTGAGGATCGTCGGTGCCGGGACGGGGATGGAACAGCACCGCCGCCGCCTCGGTGTGCTCGACCAGGTCGGACAGCTCCTGGCCGGTGAGGTCGTCGTCGGCGCCCACGTGGATGGCTCCGACGGCCCAGGCGGCGGCGATGGCGACGATGTGCTCCGGGCAGTTGCGCAGGCCGCTGATCAGCCGGTCGCCGGGGCGGACCCCCAGGCGCCGGTAGGCGTCGGCCAGGGCGGCCACCTGGCGCCACAGCTCGCCGTAGCTGATGGTGTGGCCTCGGTAGGTGATGGCGTCGCGGTCGCCCCACCGGCGGCAGGCGGTCTCCAGGTCGGGGGCGAGCGGAGCTCCACCCGGGGATGGGCCGGCCGGGTGGACCGTGCGCGACGCATCTATCACACGGTT
>JAHWKC010000045.1 GCA_019348095.1 Pseudomonadota bacterium
GTGGTCGGCGGTGGACGGCGGCGACGCGGGTGCGGCGTCGGCCTCGGCTTCGCCGGGTCGGTCGCTGGCGCTGGCTCCGGGGAACGGCAGGGGTGTCTGTTTCGGCATCCCGGCCATTATGCCGGTTCAGCCGGTGGGCGCTCCGCGCTGTGGCCCGGGTGCCGCAGGCGCGGCGGCGGGCGGCGCGCCTGCCGAGACCGTCATCGCCGGCGCCGGGCCGGCCTCGGCTTCGGCATGGCGCAGCGCATCGCTGAGGTACCAGCGGCCGTCGCGACGCTCCAGCCGCACGATCGCATCGATCCGTTGGGCGCCCAGGGCGTAGCGCAGGCGCACCCGCGCGGTATCGCCGGTCTGCTCCAGGAGGCTGGCGTCGATGCTGCCGAGGGCGGCATCCAGGTCCAACCCGTAATCGACCAGCGTCTGCTTGAAGCGGCCGAAGAACGGGCCCAGCCGCTGCAGGCTACGGTTCATCCCGAACCGGGCGAAGGCGTCCGGGTCGGTCAGGCCGGTCAGGCGCGCGGCGGCGGCCAGCTGCGGGATCGCGAGCCTGGCACGCTGCGGATCGCCCAGCGGCGCCTGCCGGCCCCATTGGCTCAGCGCCCCGATCAGCTGCACGTAGTGCTCGCGCTCGGTCTCGCTGTACTCGCCCTCGCGGCGCACGTACTGCGCGGCAAACAGCCCCAGCGTGGCCGCAGCGGTGCGCAACTCGCCATGGGCGCCGGCGAACTGGCGCTGGTAGGTCTCCAGCAGCGCCTGTTCCGAGTCCGGCGCGGCGAGGTACGCGATAAAGCCCGGCAGTTGCCGGTCCAGCGGCAGCTCGGTCAGGGGCCAGAGGGTGCGACCTTCGCTCCATGCCGCCTCGATGCGCGTGTGCAGTTCCGGTGGCAGCGCGTGGCGGGCGTAGGCGGTGAGATCGTTGCGGCGCAGGTCGTCGGCCAGCCGGGTGACCGCCTCGACCGGCCCGGTCGGTCCGGCCGAGGCGTGATCTGCGGCCGGTGTGGCATCACGTTGGCACGCGGCCGACAGGGCCACGAATGCGAGCGCGGCAAATGCGCGGTGGATCGATGACATCGGGCGGCTCCCCAGTCGATGGCGGCGGCGTCGTGCTGGACACGCGCCCGGAGGGTACCAGCCCGCCCGGCGGCGGATCGGGCTGGGGTGCGCAGAAATGAGCTTGGTGGAGCGGACTCCACCAGGCAAAAGCAAATCCCCCTGCCTCCCTTTTTCAAGGGGGATGCCTGAACGCTAAAACGCTGTGCTCGGGGACCGGCGGGGAGGTTGCTTTTCGCTGCTGCCGGCCCAGATCCGGGCCAGCACATCCCGCTGCGACTGCCGCTACGGCGCCACATCCAGCGCCGCACGCTTGGCTGCGCGGCGCGCCTCGCGCGGCTGGGTCCAGTCGTTGTTGAACGCGGCCGGTTCCCAGGAACCGTAGGTCGGGTTGGGCAACATCCACCAGCGCTCGCCGAACCAGTCGCCATACTCCTCCAGCAGATCGGCACGGCCGGCAGCGGTATTGCTGAGCACTTCGACGAAATCGCCGAGCTGGTCGCCGAACTGCATCAGCACGCGGTACTCGCGCCCGGCCCGCTGGCGCCGGCAGTTCTTTTCGCTGCCGTTCTGCTCGCAGCCCTCGACCACCGTGCCCAGGCCCATGAATACGCTGGGGTCCTTGACCGGCAGGCCGACCGCGCGGAGGTTGGCGATCGTCGCCTCGTCCAGGTGCTGGGCGCGGTTGGAGATGTAGAGCAGGGTAATGCCCTTGGCATCGGCGGCGCGGGCGAACTCGACCACGCCCGGCAGCGCCCGTGCCTTCTTCTCGGCGACCCAAGTCGCCCAGGTGACCTCGTTGTATTCCAACCCATTGCGGACCAGCCGCGCCTGGTAGGGCGAGTTGTCGAGCACGGTCTCGTCGATGTCGAGCACGACCGCGGGCGGCAGTGACTTCGACGCGCTGCGCTCCTCGGGAACGAGCGCATGCCAGTCGGGATCCGCGAGCGCACGATCGAGCTGCGCGGCGGCGGTGCGATACGTCTGCGTCGCGATCGCGTCGTACTCGACCGAGGTCTGCACCCACAGCACCGCGTTGAGGTTGTCGTCGGCCGCGCCCAGGTCGACCGCGCGATCGATCGGGGCTTCACTCGCCGCCGGCGAGGCGGTCGACATCGCCGCGACTTCAGGCTCCGGCACCGGCGCTTCGGTGCGCTTGCAGGCGCCGAGCGCGAGGCTGCCGGCGAGGATGGAAACGGTCAGGACGCGGATGCGCATGCGCAGCTCCATGTGACGAAAGCTCGAGTCTAGCCGAGCGTCATTAGCAGCTTTCGCGGGATGGCTGCGCAACCTGCGGTGCGACGCCGCTGCAAGAGCCGGTCACCACCGCGGAGGTGGCTTTATAGCGGATGTCGTCGCGAAGGTAGGGGGGTCAGCGCTTCGGAACGTTACGGTGTGTCAGACGGCGGCAAGCCAATGCGCTATTCAGCATGCAGTCGGCGCCGATGGCGCCTTCCAACAGTAGTCAAGGACGATGTCGAACGATCTGTTTCGCAAGGAAGTGCTGGAAGCTAAGCGCACGAGCTGGCTGGGCGGTATTTCGCTGGCACAGCCGGTCCGGCTCTGGGCGCTAACCGCCTTCGCCGGGTTCGTAGCGCTTGCGGTCATTCTCTTCCTCGTCTTCGGCACCTATACGCGCCGCTCTCGCGTGGTGGGTCAGCTCGTGCCGGTGCAGGGCATGGCCACCGTGCTTGCACCAGCCACGGGCGTGGTCACCCGCTTGAACATCCCGGAGGGGGGACGTGTCGGAGCCGGCCAGACGATCGCCACCGTCACCGTTCCGCGCGCCACGGTGGCCGGCGGAGACACCGTCGCCGCACTCCAGCAGCGCCTCGCGCGCCGCACCGACGGGCTGGAGTCGGCGCAGTCGGCCCAGCAGCAGTTGCTGGATGCGCAGGCTGCAGGTCTTACCGACCAGCTAGCGACGGCCCGCCGCGAACTGGAGCAGATTCAAGCCGAAGTCGCCACGCGCCAGCAACAGGTCCGCCTGGCCAACGAAACGCTCGATCGGCTGCGCCAGCTGCGCGACGAACAGTACGTCAGCGAACTGCAGCTCAAACAGCAGGAGGCCACCGCGCTGTCGCAGGTCAGCGAGGTGCAGGTCCTGCAGCGCCAGGCCATCGCCACCCGCCGCCTCATTGCCCAGCTCCAGCAGGCCACGCAGGAATTGCCCGGTCACCGCCAAGCCATCCAGGCCGGTTTCCAGCGCGATCTTGCTCTGCTGGAGCAGGAGCAGGTGGAGCTGCAGGCCCGCGGCGAACTCGCGATCACCGCACCGGTATCCGGCGTCATCGCCACCCAACTGTTCAAGCCCGGCCAAGCTGTGCAGGCGGGCCAGTCACTGATGAGCCTGCTGCCTGGCGACGGCACATTGGAAGCCGAGCTGCTGGTGCCCAGCCGTGCCATCGGATTCATCGATCCGGGCGACCAAGTATTGCTGCGCTATCAGGCGTATCCGTACCAGAAGTTCGGGCATCACAAAGGCCGCGTCGCGCGCATCAGCCGCAGCACCGTCAGTGGCGGTTCGCAGGCGTCGGCGACGGGCAACGGCCCGAGCGAACCGTTCTACCGCGTCAACGTGTTGCTGGACCGGCAGGCCATCACCGCTTACGGCCAGCCGGAAGCGCTCAAGCCCGGCATGGTGCTGGATGCGGATGTATTAGGTGAGCGCAGACGCCTAGTCGAATGGATATTGGAACCCTTGTACTCGATCAAAGGCAGGGTTTTCGGGCGCTAAAGCAGCTTTATTGCCGGCAGTTGTCGGCCCCATCGCACAGGGGGACTGTGCATAATAATAGGAGATGCAACATGCGTGAGATGAATGTTATGGAGATCGAGGCGGTCAACGGCGGCACGGACGCTGGCGATATTGCAATGGGTGCGGCCGGCGCATGGGCTTCAACAGTCACGGGCGCCGCCATCGGTAGCGTCGTCCCCGGAGTCGGTACGGTCATTGGTGCAGCGGCTGGTTTCGGCCTCGGTGTCCTGATCGTTGTTGGCTATACGCTGGCAACCTAAGGCCAGCACACAGCGGGATGGCCGGAATATCGGTCATCCCGCAATTGGGAGAACTGCCGTGAAGATTCTGATTACCGCAGCGGCTGCATTCGTACTGTCCTTCGCTGCGTTTCTTTTCGCTCGTAACTACACTGATTTTCTTGTGGCCGGGTTGATCGGCAGCAGCGTTTTCTTGGTGGTTTTTCTCGTTGCAGCCAAGTTCACCAAGCAAGCTTGACTTCCCGCATCGATGTCCGCTCAGGACATCGTCCATGGTCGTCGATGACTTCCGGCGAGCGCCTGAGTGAGAGCTACTGGTAAGAAAATGATCCGTCAATCTGAGGCAGCCGAGTGCGGCCTAGCATGCGTAGGGATGATCGCGAATTCGCATGGCGCAAATCTTGGTCTCATTGAGCTGCGCCAACGTTTCTCGCTGTCGCTGAAAGGCTCCAAGCTTACTCAGCTGATACATATTGCGCAGAGGTTAGGTTTGCAGGCCCGTCCACTGCGTTTGGAGATGGAGGACTTCTGCAAGCTCCAACCACCTTGTATCTTGCATTGGGACCTCAACCACTTCGTTGTATTGGTGAAGGTCGGCAAGGCCAGCGTAACGATCCTTGACCCGGCTTTCGGTAAGCGAACGTTGACCCACGCTGAAGTCTCCAACCACTTCACCGGTGTCGCGCTGGAGCTGACGCCGTCCGCCGACTTCAAGCCGCGCAAGGCGGCTCCCGCCATTAGTGTCCGGCAATTGACCGGCCCTGTCGGCGGCCTCTGGCGTGCGCTGGTCCAGATCCTGCTGCTGTCGATCGCGCTGCAGGTCTTTGTGGTGCTCGCACCGTTCTTGATGCAGTGGGTGGTCGACCAAGTGCTGGTGTCGGCCGATCGTGATCTGCTGGCGGTGCTGGGGCTGGGCTTCGGATTGGCGATGTTGCTGCAGGTGGGCATCGGTCTGTTGCGCGGCTGGTCGGTGGTTTACTTGTCCTCGCGCCTTGGATTGCAATGGATGGGCAATGTATTTGCCCACGCGCTGCGCCTGCCACTGGATTATTTCGAGAAGCGCCACCTGGGCGACATCACCTCGCGCATGTCGTCGGTCCAGGCGATCCAGCGCACGCTGACCACCAGTTTCGTGGAGGCGATCATCGATGGGCTTATGGCGGTGGTGACGCTGGGCATGATGCTGCTCTACAGCTGGAAACTGGCGCTGGTCACACCGGCGGCGGTTGTGCTGTACCTGGGCATCCGCGCCATTGCCTACCGGCCGGTGCGCGAGCGCACCGAACAGCAACTGGTGGCGGCGGCCAAGCAGCAGACCCACCTGCTGGAATCCTTGCGCGGTATGCAGAGCCTGAAGGTGGCGGGCGAGGAGCCGCAGCGCCGCTCCACCTACGACAACCTGATGAACGACACGGTCAACCATGACGTGCGGCTGGCGCGCATGGGGCTGGGCTTCAACAGCGCCAGCCAACTGGTGTTCGGCGTCGAGCGTGTCGCGGTGATCTGGATCGGTGCGCTGCTCGCAATGCAGAACGTGTTTTCGGTCGGCATGTTGATCGCCTATCTGGCCTACAAGGATCAGTTCGCCGGCCGCATGGCTGCGCTGATCGACAAGTGGGTGGAGTTCCGGATGCTGCGCCTGCACGGCGAGCGCCTGGCTGACATCGTCCTGACCGAGCCTGAGGACGCCGAGCTACAGCCGGAAGTCCCCGCGCCCGCATCACCGCGGATTGAGGTCGAGAAGCTCTCGTTCCGGTATGCCGATGGCGAGCCTTGGGTGCTCAAGGACTGCAGCTTCGCCGTGGAGGCGGGCGAGTCGCTGGCAATCATCGGCAGCTCGGGCTGCGGCAAGACAACGCTGGTCAAACTGATGCTCGGGCTGCTCAAGCCGACCGACGGTCGCATCCGCGTCGGCGGGTTGGACCTGCACCAGGTCGGGCCGCGCAACATCCGCAGCATCGTGGGCGCGGTGATGCAGGACGACCAGCTGTTTGCTGGCTCCATCGCCGACAACATCAGCTTCTTCGACACTGCGCACGACCAGGAGCGTATCGAGGCAGCGGCGCGGCTGGCGGCGATCCACGACGAGATCGCCGCGATGCCGATGGGCTACCACAGCCTGATCGGCGACATGGGCAGTTCGTTGTCGGGCGGGCAGAAGCAGCGCGTGATCCTGGCGCGTGCGTTGTACCGCAATCCCAAGCTGCTGTTTCTCGACGAGGCCACCAGTCACCTCGACGTGACGAAGGAGCGCTTGGTCAACGACGCCGTGCGCAAACTCGAGTTGACCAAGGTCATCGTGGCGCACCGGCCCGAAACCATCGCCAGCGCCGATCGGGTGCTGGTCATGGACGCCGGCAAGATCGTGCAGGAGCTGCGCACGCAGCAGAACGACACTAAAGCCAATGCAGATACTGAAGCCGTTCCGGCTTAGCGTGCTTATCAGGAATCAGGAATCAGGAATCAGGAATCAGGAAAGCAACGGCTCCAGGTTCCCGCTTTCGCGGGAATGACGAGCCAAAACCGTCGAACCTGCTTCTGGGCAGCGATCACCCTTCGAGCAGCGCCTTGATCGCGGCGAACCCCGCACTTGCACGCTCCTGCTTGCGCGCGGCGTCGGCGACGGGATCGGCGCCGTCGCGTTGGATCTCGGCGGCGGGCAGCTCGTCGAGGAAGCGGCTGGGCTGCAGCCGGATCCGGTCGCCCCAGCGCTGGGTCTCGCGCGAATGCGACAGCCACAGGGCTTCTTTCGCGCGGGTGATGCCGACGTAGAGCAGGCGGCGCTCCTCGTCGAGCCGGCCCTCCTCCAGGCTGGCCTCGTGCGGCAGGGTGCCGTCTTCGACGCCGACGATGAACACGTAACGGAACTCCAGCCCCTTGGCGCCGTGCAGGCTCATCAGCCGCACCTGGTTGCCGGCATCGCCCTTGTCGGCGTGCGACAGCAGCGCGAGCTGTGCGGCGAGCTCGCCCGCGCCGGAACCGGCACGGCGTTCGGAACCGGCCTCGAACCAATCGGCCAGCTCCTCCAGGTTCTGCTTGCGGCGCTGGTAGCCGGCCTCGTCCCTGCATTGCGCTCGCAGGGCGGCGAGCAGGCCGGACTTCTCGGCGAGCAGGCGCACCAGCTCGGCCGGCGCGAGCTTTTGCGCCTGGCCGCGCAAGCCGCGCAAGATCGTGACGAAGCCGTCGAGCGCGTTGGCCGCGCGCGGGGTCAGCTGCTTGAGCGCGCCGACCGATTCGGCCGCGCGCGACAGCGGCATGCCGGCGCGCTGGGCCAGCTCGGCGAGCTTGGCCAGCGTGGTCGCGCCGACCTCGCGCTTGGGCGCGGTCACCGCACGCAGGAACGCCGCGTCGTCATCGGGGTTGGCGACCAGCCGCAGCCAGGCGAGCGCGTCCTTGACCTCGCCGCGTTCCAGGAACGCGGTGCCGCCCGAGAGGTGGTACGGCACGCGCAGTAATTGCAGCGCCTTCTCCAGCGCGCGCGACTGGAAGTTGCCGCGGAACAGGATGCAGAAATCACTCCACGGCACCTGCTTGGCGGTCCCTAAAAAATGGATCTCCGCGGCGACCTTCTCCGCCTCGTGGGCGCTGTCGCGGCACTCCCAGATGCGGATGCGCTCGCCGTCGGCCTGTTCGCTCCACAGCGTCTTGGGGTGCTCGTGCGGGTTGTTGGCAATCAGCGCGTTGGCCGCGCGCAGCACGCGATTGGAACAGCGGTAGTTCTGTTCGAGTTTGACGATCCGCAGCGCCGGATAGTCGCGGCCGAGCTCCAGCAGGTTGTCCGGGTTGGCCCCGCGCCAGGCGTAGATCGACTGGTCGTCGTCGCCCACGCAGGTGAACCGCCCGCCCGGGCCAGCCAGCGCCTTCAGCAGCCGGTACTGCGCGTCGTTGGTGTCCTGGCACTCGTCGACCAGCAAATAGCCGATGCGCTCGCGCCAGGCCAGCGCCAGGTCCGGGTCGGTCTCGAGCAGCTGCACCGGCAGCCGGATCAGATCGTCGAAATCGACCGCGTTGAACGTGCTCAGCCGCGCCTGGTAACGCGCATACAGTTTCGCCGCCTCGTGCTCACGCGGGCTGCCAGCCGCCGCGGCCGCTTGCTCCGGCGACAGACCTGCGTTCTTGGCGCGCGAGATCAGGTTGCGCACGCCGTCGAGCACGTCGGGCTTGCTGCCCGGCGGTAGCAGGTCCTTGATCTGCGCGCTGGAGTCGTCGCTGTCGAACACGCTGAAACCACGCCGCAGGCCGACCTTGGCGTGGTCGATCTGCAGCATGCGCAGGCCCAGCGCGTGGAAGGTGCAGATCGTCAGCCCGTCGGCGGCATCGCCGCGGATCCGCTTGCCGACGCGCTCGCGCATCTCGCGCGCGGCCTTGTTGGTGAAGGTGATCGCGGCGATCCGCTTGGCCGGCATGCGCCCGGAGGCGATCAGGTGCGCGATCTTCTCGACGATCACCCGCGTCTTGCCGCTGCCCGCGCCGGCAAGCACGAGCAGGGGACCGTCGGTGTGCTCGACGGCGGCGCGTTGGGGGGGGTTGAGGCCGTGCATGCAGAAAGGGTCCGACTAGCCCATCAGTTTACCCGGGGCGCCAGCGCGAAGCGGCTACCCTGTCACACTCGAGCGGACAGCGACTGATAGGCATGCAACAGACATTCGACGCCGCCGACACCCCCGCCACGGCGCAGGCCGGCCAGTGATTGCGACCCGGCCGCACCCATCGGCGATGGCCTGAGACAAAGGGCGGCCCGTCTACCCGGGGTCGATCGGCTCGTCCGTGGTCGTGACCGGTGCCGGCCCCTGCGGCTCGACACGCGACGACGCGTTCGGGCCTTGCCTACAATCCGCCGATGGCCAAGCTCTACTTCTACTATTCGGCGATGAACGCCGGCAAGACCACCACCCTGCTGCAGTCGGCACACAACTACCGCGAGCGCGGGATGCGGGTGGCGATCCTGACCCCGCAGCTCGACCACCGCGCCGGCAGCGGCACGGTTGCCTCGCGCATCGGCCTGCAGGCGCAGGCGACCACCTTCGATCGCCAGCAGGACCTGGAGGCGCTGGTGCGCGCCGATCTTGCCGCCGGGGGAGCGCTGCACTGCGTGCTGGTCGATGAGGCGCAGTTCCTCACTCGCAGCCAGGTCTGGCAGCTGAGCGAAGTGGTCGACGCGCTCGGCATCCCGGTGCTGTGCTACGGCCTGCGCACCGATTTCCGCGCGGACCTGTTCGAGGGCAGCCAGCACCTGCTGGCGTGGGCGGACGAGCTGAGCGAGATCAAGACGATCTGCCACAGCGGCAGCAAGGCGACGATGTCGGTGCGCGTGGATGCGGGCGGCCGCCCGGTGCTGGCCGGGCCACAGGTCGAGATCGGGGGGAACGAGCGGTACCTGTCGGTCTCGCGCGCGGAGTACAAGCGGGTGATGCGCGGGGAGGGCATCGGCGGCGAAGGCATGGCCGGCGAAAAGCCGTTCGATCCGCAGCAGCCGCCGCTGCCGCTCTAGCCGGTTCCCCGCTGCCGCTCTAGCTGCCCGCCGCGGCGGTACGCAGCCGGCCCACGGGGCGCACCGGTGTCGCGGCCGCGCCTTCGGCGGTCGTGGTCCCGCACCGGGCGCGGATGCGCGCGACGTCGCGGCGCAGCACGGCGCCATCAGGCAGCGCCTGCGCAAGTTCGTCCGACAGGGTCTGCAGCGTCTCGATCGCCCGCTCGTGCTGATCGCCGTCGCAGCGCAGGTGCGCGGCGTACGCGCGCGCCCGCTGCGCGACCGCGCGCGCCTCGCGATCCTCCGCGGGCAGCTGCGCCAGTGCCTCCAGCCGTGCGTCCATGGTGGCTACCCCGGACAGCCCGGTGTGGTAGGCCAGCACCACTTCACTGAGTCGTGCCAGCGGGTGGTCGCGACCATAGCCGGCGCTGGTCAGCTGCAGTGCATGGTGCAGGCGTGCCTCGCCGGCGGCCGATTCGCCCAGTGCGATCTCGACCTCGCCGAGCAGGCGGTCGATGTCGCCGACCAGCGCATGCTGCGCGCCGTAGTGCTCGCGGCGCAGAACGCGCGCCTCCTCCAGCAGCGGACGCGCCTCGCCGGAGCGGCCGGCAGCGTGCAGTACCTGGGCTAGGTTCGACAGCGCCTCGGCGACGTTGACCGGATCGGCGTGGCCGCGGGTGATCGCCAGCGCCTGCTGCAGCAGGTCGATCGCCCCGGTCAGGTCGCCGCGTTCCCAGGCGAGCAGCCCGAGGCGCAGGTAGCTGCCGGCCAGGTCCGGGTGACCGGCGCCGAGTCGCTCGACCAGCTGTTGGTGGATTTCGCGGAAGCCGGCGTCGGCTTCGTCGTACTGTCCCTGGTCGACCTGCACCGCGGCGAGCTGGCGGCGAACGGCCATGGTGGCCGGGTGGCCGGTGCCGTTGAGCTCCAGCGCGATCTCGAGCGCGCCGCGCAGCTCGCTTTCAGCGGCGCCGATGTTGCCTACGGCGCGGTAGAGGTTGCCCAGGTTGCGGCGGATCTCGATCAGCAGCGGATGCCGGTCGCCGACGTCCCGGCGTAGTTGCGCGCGTGCGCGATCGAAGCCGCGCAGGGCGGTTTCGACCTCGTCGACATCGGCGTGCAGGCCGGCCAGGTCCATCAGGTTCTGGACCTCCCCCACGCTGTCGCCGCCGATTTCGCGACGCAATGCCAGCGAGCGCTCGAACAGTTGCCGCGCGCTCTGGCGATCGCCGTTGACCCGATGGCAGCGGCCCAGTTGCGAATACAGCTCGGTGGCCTGTGGCGGCAGTTGCGCCTGCTCGCGCCGGCTCAGTGGCAGCATCGGCTGCAACAGCGCGATGCACTCGTCGGACCGGCCGAGCATCCGCAGCACGCGGCCGCGCTGGGTCAGCGACTCCAGCCGCAAACTCGGCGGCAGGTCATCGCCCAGCACCTGGATGATTTCGGCCTGTCGGTCGAGCAATGCCAGCGCCTCGCGATAGTCGCCCAAGCCGGTACGCACACGCGCGACCACCCCGAGCAGCTCGGCCCGGTCGCGTGGCTGCCGCGCCAGTTGCCGGTTGCCGCGCTCGACCGCGTCATCCAGCAACTGCCGCAGGTCGAGCGGCTCGTGGGCGCGGGCGCCGCTGGCGTGGTCGAACAGCCCGACCATGAAATCCTGCATCGCCTGCGCGCGGCTGGCCTCCTGCACCGCCTCGCGTGCCTGCCAGGCCACGCTTGCCAGTGCGCCGACCAGTACCACCGCAACCAGGCTGCCGGAGGCCACCGCCCAGCGCTGCCGACGCAGGTACTTGCGCATCCGATAGCCGATGCTCTGCGGACGCGCCTGCACCGGCTTGCCGTCGACGTAGCGCTGCAGGTCCAGCGACAGTGCCTCGACCGAGGGATAGCGCTGCTCGGCGCGCTTGGACAAGGTCTTGAGCACGATGTTGTCGAGGTCGCCGGCCAGCATGCGCGCGTGCCGGCGCCGCGCCGCTGTCGGGGTGGCGCCGTCGGTCGTGCGCAGCACCGCCTGCGATGGCCGCAGCGGATCGGCCGACAGGATCGCCTCCTCCCATTCGGCATCGCTGTTGCGCTTGAGCCGGTAGGGCTTGCTCTCGGTCAGCAGCTCGTACAGCACCACCCCGAGCGAGTAGACGTCGGTCATGGTGCTGACCGGCTCGCCGCGGATCTGTTCGGGCGCGGCATAGTGCAGGGTGAACGCGCGCATGCCGGTGCGGGTCTGCTCGGGCGCCGGGACTTCGGTGTCGAGCAGCTTGGCGATGCCGAAGTCGAGCAGGCGCACCTCGCCGCACGGCGTGACCAGGATGTTGGACGGCTTCAGGTCGCGGTGCACGATTCCGGCGCGGTGACCGGCCGCTACGCCGCGCGCAGCGCCCTCGAGCAGCCGCAGCGCCTCCGCAACCGTTGGAGTGCCGGCCCGCATCAGCTGCTTGAGGTCGTCGCCACGCAGCAGCTCCATGGCGATGAAGTCGACGCCGATCTCCGGATCCGTCCCGTAGT
>JAHWKC010000460.1 GCA_019348095.1 Pseudomonadota bacterium
CACCGCTCTGCCGAGGCTCGCTGTGGCCTGCCTGCTCCGCGCGGTAGCCCTGCTGCTGGTGCGGCGGCCGCAGGCGGCCATCGACGAGCTCAGCGCGCTGCTCCACGTCCTGGGGCGGCCGGCTGCCCTGGTCGCCGCGCGCCGCCGACGGCGCGCCACCCGGACCGTCCCGAGGCCGTCGCTGCAGCCCCTGATGTCCTCGCCGTGGGAGCGCGCGCAGACGCGGCTGTCGGCGGTGCTCGACCGCCGGCGCCAGCTTCGCAAGCGCGGTGTCTGCGCAGGATCATGATCCCCGGGCCGCGCCAGGCACGGCCGACCGGAGCCGCGCTGTTGTTGCGACGGAGCTATGGAGAGGCGAGCGCAAAACGCCGGCCACAAAAAAGGCCGGATCGCTCCGGCCTTTTGTTCATGCGAAGCGGGGACAGGCAATCAGCACTCGCCGACGTCGCAGTCCCTGGCCTGCTCTTCGATGGCACCGCCGGCCTCCTGGATGTCCTCGCCGGCACCGGCCATGGTGTTGCAGGCGGTAAGGGTGCCCATTGAGAACATGGCCAGCAGCATCAGGGCTATCAAACGCTTCATAGTTACCTCCTCGGTCGGATGGCTTGCGATATGGAGGCCGCTGAACAGGAGGCGGCCCGCGCTTGCATCAGACGCGAGCAGGCGTGAAGCGCGTGTGCACTCGGCGCACCGCAGCTGGGCGGCTGGCGCCGCAGCAGGATCCGCGCGACGTGGCGGTCAGTCGCGCATCAACGTCGATTTGCCAAACAGGCTTTCGACCAGGTCGACCGCGATCTCGGCAGTGGCGTTGCGGGTGTCGATCACCGGGTTCAGCTCCATGATGTCGAGCGACGCCATGCGGCCGCTGTCGGCGATCATCTCCATGACCAGTTGCGCCTCGCGGTAGTTCGGGCCGCCCGGCACGGTGGTGCCGACGCCCGGGCCGATGCTGGGGTCGAGGAAGTCGACATCGAAACTGACGTGCAGGTGGGTGTTGTCGTCCATGCCCTCCAGCGCCTCCTCCATCACCCGCTTCATCCCGACCTCGTCGATGTAGCGCATGTCGTAGACGTCCAGGCCGTGCTCCTTGATCAGCCGCTTCTCGCCCTGGTCGACCGACCGGATGCCGATCTGGCGGACCACATCGGGGGAGATCGCCGGGGCATTGCCGTCGAGGTGGGTCAGCTCGCGTGGGCCGATCCCGCACAGGCACGCGACCGGCATGCCGTGGACGTTGCCCGACGGGGTGACCTGGCTGGTGTTGAAATCGGCATGCGCATCGAGCCACAACACGCGCAGCTGCTTGCCGGCCTCGCGGCAATAACGCGCGACGCCGGTGATCGAGCCCAGGCCAAGGCAGTGGTCGCCACCGAGCAGGATCGGCATGCGGCCGCCTTTGAGTTCGGCATACATCGCTTCCATCACGATGCGGTTCCACTCGGCGACCTCCGAGAGGTGCCGGTAGCCTTCGACCGCCGCGGTCCACGGGTTGCGCGGACCATCCAGGTTGTCGCGGTCGATCACGTCGACGCCGCGGGCGACCAGACCGCCGATGGTCGCCGCCAGCGAGCTCGGGCGCTCTCCGCTGCCGGCGGGCAGCACCGAGCGCGGCCGGGCGGGCCTGGAGCGGTCCGCGGTGCGGCTGGCCGCGACCCTCGACGCGGTGCCGGTGCGCGGCCACGGCGACGAGAGCACGCGCTTCTGCGCCCCCGACCGGCTGCACGTGCAGTGGTCGGCGCCGCTGGACGGCCAGTTCGAGGTCGGCGGCCACGTCGAGCCGGTGGGGCCCGCGCCCGACGACGCCGCCACCGCGGCGAACGGCACGATCACGGCGACGGTCATCCGCGTCACGCTGTCGATGACGCGGTCGGAAGCCATCGCGGAGGGGCTCAGCGACCCGAAGATGCTGCTGGTCTCGACCGCGAAGGTGTTGATCGCGCCCGGGAGCGCCACACGGGCCACCAGCGCGCCACCCACCAGGGACAAGAGGACGGGCACCTCGGCGGAACGCGCGACCTGCCCCTCGTCCCTCGCCTGCTTGCGGCGATGGGCCGTGGGCTTCTCGTTCTTGCCGTCCTTACCAGCCAACAGGGGGCCTCCGGCGCGTCATGCGTCGGTGGGGCC
>JAHWKC010000461.1 GCA_019348095.1 Pseudomonadota bacterium
TAGGTCGGCACCTCCTACTCGGCCGAGTACACCAACGCGGCGCTGGCGGACCACGCCGAGGCCGTCCGCGCCATCCTCGAGGTCTTCCGCCTGCGCTTCGATCCCGACATCCCGCGTGACGAGGAGGCCGTCGCGGTGGCCCATGCCAACGCCCACGCCACCTGCGACGCGATCGAACGGCTGGACCACGACCGCATCGTGCGCGGCATCCTCGACCTCGTCGACGCGACCCTTCGCACCACCGCCTACATCCACACCGCCGACGACGACGACCGTGGCTGGACCCACGACGCGGACGGTCGCCGGGTGCCGGTCCTGGCCTTCAAGTTCGACCCGTCGCGTGTCCCCGACGCCCCGGCCCCGCTGCCGCGCGTCGGCCTCTACCACCCTGATCTCCCCGGCACGCCGACGCTGGCCGTGCTGCGGGCGCGGCACCGGCCGGAGGTGCCGACGGTCGGCATCCTCTTCTACCGGGCGCACCTGCTGGCGGGCAACATCGCCTTCGTCGATGCGCTGGTGCGCGAGGTCGAGCGCCGGGGCGCGAACGCACTGCCGGTCTTCTCGGTCGGCTCGAAGGAGGAGGCCGGGGCCGATGGCGCGCTCCCCCCCTTCCTGCAACCCTTCGCCGAGGCGGGCTGCGACGCGCTGATCAGCCCGCTGGTCAGCGGCGAGACGGTGCCGTTCGTCTTCGTCACCCGGTCGCTGGGCCTGCGCATCCTGAACCAGACGGTCGCGGCCGACCCGTGCGCCCAGGACGCGCCGGCGATCGGCGGCGACACCGCCGACGTCGACATCCGCGGCGTGTTCGACGGCTGGGGCTACGTCCACCTGTTCGACGCCCAGACGATGGAGGACCTCGACCAGTACGCGATCGACGAGGCGCTCGACCCCCGCTTCGCGACCGGCTTCGGCGACCTGTCGGTGCACGAGGTCGCGATGAGCCAGCAGTCCAACGGCCTGGGCTACGTCTCCTACTACGCCGCCGGCCTGCGGATCATCGACGTCTCCACCGGCAAGATCGTCGAGAAGGGCGCCTTCATCGATGAGGGCGGCAACAACTTCTGGGGTGTCGAGACGTTCACCGCCGGAGGCAAGGAGTACGTCGCCGCCTCCGACCGTGACCTCGGGCTCTACCTCTACGAGTACACGCCGGTCAACGCGGCGCCGTAAGTCGACCCCACGGCGAAGGCCCGCCCTCCGAGGGGAGCGGGCCTTCGTCGTGGTGAGGGGGGTCTAGTACTCGCGCTCGCGCGTGACGACCGTGTCGGAGCCGACCGTGTCGCGCCGACCGAACACCAGCATGGTGAGCAGCAGGCCGATGGCCCCTGCGATCATCAGGATGATGCCGACGACGTTGATGTCGAGGCCGCTGATCGACGCCTCGACGGCGAACGTCAGGATCGCGCCGATGGCGAGCAGGAAGATGCTGACGCCGATGCCCATGGTTCCCTCCCGGGTTCGAGCGGCAGCAGGATGCGCCGCGCTGGGACGTGATCTACCCGAGCCGCGCGCCGTGAACACCCGTCCGGACGGGTGATCGTCGCGCGGCCCTAGAAGGCCGCCTCGTCGAGCTGCATGAGCGACAGGTCCGTCGCCTCGGTGATGGCGCGCTTGGCGGACAGCTCCGGCAGCACTGCGGAGGCGAACCAGCGGGCGGCGGCGACCTTGCCCTCGTAGAAGGCCTTGTCGCGGTCGGACGCGCTCGGCAGCTTCTCCAGCGCGACGACGGCCTGGCGCATGAGCAGCCAGGCGATGACCAGGTCGCCGCAGCTCATCAGCAGGCGGGTGGTGTTCAGGCCCACCTTGTAGATGTTCTGCACGTCCTCGGCCGAGGCCATCAGGTCGTTGACCAGGTGGCCGTTCATCGCCTGGACGTCCTCGAGGGCCTGGGCCAGCAGCTCGCGCTCCTTCGTGAGGGAGCCGCCCGCGTCGCCCTTGGTGAACTCCTGGATGTCGCCGAAGAGCTTCGTCAGCGCGGCACCCTTGTCCCGCACGATCTTGCGGAAGAAGAAGTCCATGCCCTGGATCGACGTCGTGCCCTCGTACAGGGTGTCGATCTTGGAGTCGCGGATGTACTGCTCGATCGGGTAGTCCTGCGTGAAG
>JAHWKC010000462.1 GCA_019348095.1 Pseudomonadota bacterium
GGCCGGTCCGACGGGTCTGCACTCCTACTGCACCGGAGCGTCCTCAATTCGATGAAGTCGGACTGCCGAGCGAGGGAGCGGTCGCCTGTGGTGTCGACGGTCACGACCTTCTCCGAGCACTACCTCGCCGCCCTTGTGCGTCACGCGCCGGACACCATCGTCTCGCTCGAGCGCGCGCGCCGCACCGTCGCCGTCAACGAGGCGGGCCAGCGGACCCTCGTCATGCCGGCGGCCGACATCGAAGGCCGCCTCGTCCGTGAGTTGGTCGCCGCCGACGATCCTGGCCGTCTGCTCGAGCTCGTCGACGCGGCCGAGCACCGGCAGGCGGAGCGCGTTGTCCGGCAGCACGCCTGCGGGCATTACCGCGGAAAGGTCGCCCGGGCCGGCGTCGCCCAGACCGGTGTCGCACAGGCGAATCCCCCGTGCCCGTCCGGGCGTGCGGCTGATGGCGCCGGCCTGCTCGAGTGCTTCGAGGTGGTACTGCGCCGCGCGTACGCTGCTGAACCCCATCGCCGCGGCAATCTCGGTCTGCGAGGGCGGCACGCCTTCGGATTCGATGCGCTCGCCGATCAGGGCGAGGATCGTGTGCTGGGTGGCGGTGAGGTCATCAAGGTTCATGGTTAGTAGTAATACTACTAACCTGCGGCAAGAGCAACCGCTCCTCTTCCTGTAGGAGCGGTTGCTCTTGCCGCCACCGGGGTGCTTCGATGCGCGATCTTGCTTCGATCGCGGCTGAAGCCGCTCCTACGAGCCGCTCCTTCCTACCGGTCAGGTCGTCAGGTCGAGCAGTCCGTGCAGCGCAGCGGCCACGGTCTGGCGCCGCACCGCTTCGCGGTCGCCGGAAAAGTGGAACACCACCGCGGTCGGATACCCGCCACGGCGCTTCCAGGCGATCCATACGGTGCCCACGGGCTTGTCAGCGGTACCGCCGCCGGGACCGGCGATGCCGGTGACCGCGACCGCCAGGGTTGCGCCGGAATGCACCAGCGCGCCGGATACCATCTCGATCACGGTCTCGCGACTGACCGCGCCATGCTCCTCCAGCGTCTGCGGCCCCACCCCCAGCAGCGCCTGCTTGGCTTCGTAGCTGTAGGCCGCCATCCCGCACTCGAACCAGCGCGACGAGCCGGCGATGTCGGTCAGGGTCTTGGCGATCCAGCCGCCGGTGCAACTTTCGGCGGTGACCAGGGTCTGGTGGTGCTGCCGGGCAGCTTCGCCCACCTGCTCGGCGAGGCGATGCAGGGCGGCATCGGAGACGTCATTGCTCATGCGGCGATGATAATCGCAAGCTGCGGTGGAACGTGAAGCGCCCGGGTCATGATGTCCGGAGGTGAGTGGCCGTAGAGCGGAGCTTGCTCCGCTGTTCTCGTCGGTGTGGGAGGAGCAGCCGAGCAAGCTCGGCTCTACAGTATTGCGCCGGCGCTCCTGTGTAGGAGCGCCTCTCAGGCGCGACCGCCATCCCGCGGAAAGCATCGCGCCGCCGAGGCGCCCGGGCGGATTCGTGCAGCCGGATCAGTACATGACCCGCAGAGTCACGCCGTAGGTCGCCGGTGCGCCGAGGAAGGCGTTGTAGGAATTGAACGGATTGCCCGGCACCGGCGAGACGTTCTGCAGCGGTGCATCGAAGCCGACCTGCACGTACTCCTCGTCGGTGATGTTCTGGCCCCACAGCTCGACCATCCAGCGCCGGTCGCGCGAACCGAAGCCCAGCCGGGCGTTCACCACCGCGTAGCCTTCCTGCTCCTTCTCGACGTCCAGGTCCGAGCCGGTGTTGTAGTCGGACATGTACTTGCCGCCAAGGTTGAAGCGGCCGATCAGGTCGCTGCCGAAATCCCACTCATAGGTCACCGAGCCGGAGCCCGACCACAGCGGCGCGAAGCTGACCCGGCTGCCCGGCAGCTTGTACAGCTGGCCGGTCGGCTCCACGAAGTCCCCGCCCGGAATGCTGTCGCTGTAGCGGGTGTCGGCGTACACCAGGCCGCCCTGGAACATCAGCCCGTCGATGCGGGTCTGCCACAGGATTTCGGTGTCGATGCCCTGCGAGACCGCCTCGGGGATCGAGCGCACCACGAAGCTGGTGCCGAGGAAGCTGTTGAGCTG
>JAHWKC010000463.1 GCA_019348095.1 Pseudomonadota bacterium
GGCCGAGCGCGAGATCGAGACCGGGCGGGTGCGCCGCGAGCAGGCCGCCGAGGCCCTCAACAAGGCGCAGGGGGAAAGTTACGAGGTCAGCGGCGCGCTGGCCCGAATCGAGCAGCAGATCCAGCACCAGCGCGAGATGTCCACGCGCCTGCAGCGCGCCCGCGACGAGGCCCAAGCCGCGTTGGCCGAGGTCGCCGAGCACATCGGCAGCGACCAGGCACAACTGGGGGTGCTGCAGGCGGCGGTGGCCGAGGCCGAGCCGAAGCTCGAACAACTGCGCGAGTCCGACGAGGCCCGCCAGGAGGCCCTACGCGACGCCGAAACCCGGCTCAATGATTGGCAGCGGCGCTGGGACGAGCACAGCCGCGCCCAGTCCGAGGCGGTCCGTGCGGCGGACGTCGAACGCACCCGCATCGAGCACCTCGACCGCCAGGCGCTCGACGCCGACCGCCGCCGCGAGACGCTCGGCAACGAACGCACCGGGCTGGACCTGGACGCGCTGGCCGCCGCCTTCGGTCAGCTGCAGGAGCAGCACGAACTACAGAAAGAGTCGCTCGAGCGCCTCAGCGAGGCGGTCGAGACCCGCAAGGCCGCCGTCGGCGACCTGCAGGAACAGCAGCGCGGCACCCAGTCCGAGCTCGGCGAAGTGCGCAAGCAGGCGCAGGCCGCGCGCGGCCGGCTGTCCTCGCTGGAGACGCTGCAGCACGCCGCGCTCGGCCAGGAGCAGGGCGCCGCGTTGAGCTGGCTGCAGGCGCGCGGGCTGGACTCGGCCGCGCGCGTCGGCGAGACCCTGGTGGTCGAGCCGGGTTGGGAGACCGCGGTCGAGACCGCGCTCGGGCAGCTGATCGAAGGCGTGCTGGTGGACGCGCCGGAAGCCGGCTTGGACAGTGCGCTGGTCGATGCGATCGGCGAGCTTGGCGATGGCCGTCTGGCGCTGGTCTCGAGCGAAACCGACACGGCGAGCTATGCCGCGACCTCGCTGGCAGCGAAGGTGCAGGGCCCGGCCGCGATCCGCCGCCTGCTCGCCCGACTGCACGCCGCCGAGGATCTGGCGGCGGCGCGGGCCTTGCAGGCGTCGCTGGGCGAGGGCGATTCGGTGATCACCCGCTTTGGTGAGCGTCTCGGTGCCGGCTGGGTGCGCGTGCTGCGCTCCGGCGCGGCCCAGCAGGGCGCGTTGCTGAGGGAACGGGAGATCCAGTCGCTGCGGGTCGAGATCGAGGACCTGCAGACGCGCGAGCGCGAGCTCGAATCGCGCCTCACCCAGTTGCGTGACCGCCTGCTGGCGGCCGAGCAGCAGCGCGAGGACGCGCAGCGCGCGTTGTACATGGCGCATCGCAGCGTGTCCGAACTGGCTGGCCAGGTGCAGAGCCAGCATGGCCGGCTGGATTCCGCGCGCGGGCGCATCGAGAAGATCGAGGCCGAGCTCGAACAGCTCGCCGCCACGCTCGACAGCAGCCGCGAACAGGGCCGCGATGCGCGCACCCGGCAGGAAGACGCGGTCGCCCGGATGAGCGCGCTGGAGGACAGCCGTCTGCAGCTCGAGACCGAGCGCAGTGCATTGACCGAGGCCCGCGACCAGGCCCGCACGATGGCCCGAGAGTCGCGCGACACCGCGCACGCCCTGGCGCTGACGCTGGAGTCGCAGCGCACCCAGATCGCGGCGCTGTCACAGGCGCTGGAGCGCATGGGCGGCCAGCGGGGTCAACTCGATTCGCGCCTGGGCGAACTCGCCGCGCAGCTTGCCGAAGGCGACGCACCGGTGCAGACGCTGGAGGAACAGCGCCAGGTCGCGCTCGAACAGCGCGTGCTGGCCGAGCAGCAGCTGACCGGCGCACGCACCGCGCTGGACGGCATCGACAACGACCTGCGGCGGTTCGAGCAGACCCGTCACCAGCGCGACGAGCAGGCCCTGCAGCAGGACCGGACGTTCCCGGTCGTCTTCGCGCTCGGCGACGTCGTGGTGTGCATCGCGGTCGTCGCGCTGCTCACCCGCTTCGCCGGCGGCGTCGACCGTCCGCTCCAGCTGGCCGCGGCCGGTGTCCTCGTCGTCGCGACGACCGACATCACCTACGTGGGCCAGGCGCTGCTGGGGCG
>JAHWKC010000464.1 GCA_019348095.1 Pseudomonadota bacterium
GTCCTCCTGGCTGATGGCGAAGCGCGCGGGCACTCCCGCGGGCTGTGGCAGGGGTCACGCTGGGGCCGGAGACGCCGGCGCACAAGGCAGATCAGGGTCGGCTGCGCCTGGCGACCCGCTCGCTGCGACCAGCGGTCGTTCCCGACGACGAGCGGTCGGGCCCGGCCGGCAGTCCCAGTGCCTCCGGTGCGTGCATGGCGAGCATCAGGCGGCCGACGTCGCCGGGTAAGCGATCACGCGTGAGCAGCGAGCCGAGCACCATCACGGCGAACGCCAAGGGCACCGTCCACGCTGCCGGCTGCGCCAGCAGCGCCTCGGGCCACCCTCCCTCGACCGCACCGGTCAGCGTGCTGGCGACGGCGGCGGCCGAGAGAGTTCCTCCCACGAGCAGCCCGGCTGCGGCGCCCGCGACGGTGAGGCCCCGCCACCAGATGCCCAGCACCAGCAGCGGGCAGAACGTCGAGGCGGCGACGGCGAAGGCGAGCCCCACCACCTGCCCGACCGGGAGCCGGCTGGCGCCCAGCGCGAGCAGCAGCGGGACGACTGCCGCCACCACGGCGGCTCGCCGGAAGTCGCGGATCCGGCTGCCCCGCAGCACGTCCTGCACGAGCACGCCGGCGGTGGACACCACCAGACCCGACGACGTCGACAGGAAGGCGGCGAAGGCGCCGGCGACCAGCAGCGCCTCCAGCAGCTCGCCGCCGGCCTGCCGCGAGACGGGCGGGTGCGTGACGCGCTCGGCCCGCAGCTGCCCCTGCTGGTCGCCGCCGCCGGCGGCGACGTCGTCGGCTTCGCGCTCTGGTACGTGACGTTCTCGACCTGGAAGGGCCGGCCCGGGCTGTGGCTCGAGGACCTGTTCGTGCGGCCGTCGGCGCGCGGCTCCGGCCTCGGGCGGGCGCTGCTGCAGACCCTGGCCGCGGTCTGCGTCGAGCGCGGCTACGCCCGCTTCGAGTGGTGGGTGCTCGACTGGAACACGCCGGCACAGGGCTTCTACCGCTCGGTCGGGGCACGGCCCGAGGACGAGTGGACCGTCTGGCGGGTCGACGGCGACGCACTGGCGGCCCTCGGCGGTGGCGTCAGCCCGTGACCAGCGCGGCGACGCCCAGCGGCAGCCCGGCGCCGCCGGGGCCGAGCAGCGCGGTCCCGACCGCGCCGACGGCGAAGAAGGCGCCCTGCCCGAGGACCGGCAGCCCGGCGTAGGACACCGACAGCGCCAGCCCGAGCGCGGCCACGAGCAGCCACAGCGCCTGGGCCAGCTCGACGACGCTCATACGAGCACGGTCGTACGGCGGCGCAGGCCCTCGGGGCGCAGGGCGAGCAGGACGACCAGCAGCGTGAGCGGGACGACGTCGGTGAAGCGGGCGTCGAGGGCAGTCACCACGACGGCCTGCAGGAGCCCGACGGCCAGACCGCCCAGCAGGGCGCCGCGGGGGGAGCCGAGGCCGCCGAGCAGCGCGGCCGCGATGCCTGCGAGCCCGAGGACGACGCCGTCGTCGACCGACAGGCTGGTGCGCCCCGGGGCGTCGAGCAGCCCGGCGAACCCGGCGAGCAGCCCGGCGAGCAGGAAGACCTGCAGCACCACGCGCCGGGCTGGCACCCCGCACAGCGCGGCGGCGTCCGGGTCGTCGGCGACGGCGCGCAGCCCCTTCCCGAAGCGCGACCGGACGAGCAGGACGTCCGTGGCGATCGCCGCCAGCAGCGCCAGCGCGATCACCGCCGAGGCGCTGCTGGAGGACATCGGTGCCCGCGTCTAGGCTGCTCGAGCCCGCTCCGGCTCGGCCGCTGCCGCACCCTCGCGAGCGAACCGCCGGGATCTGCGGCTTCGGGCGCGCCCTGCCGTCGACCGTCGTCGGCAACGTCCCGATCGCCGCGCGGATCGGCGTCGAGCCGGGCTGGATCACGAAGCGCACCGGCATCTCCGAGCGCCGGCGCTCGGCCGAGGCCCTGCGCGCGAGCGAGGCACGCTTCCACAACCTGGCCGACCACGCGCCGGTGATGATGTGGCTCACCGACGCGAGCGGCCGCTGCACCTACCTCAACCGGCGCTGGCACGAGTTCACGGGGCAGGCGGAGGAGGACGCGCTCGGCCTC
>JAHWKC010000465.1 GCA_019348095.1 Pseudomonadota bacterium
ACGGCGGCCGTCGCGCGCGGCGTCCCCTGCATCACGACCGTCCAGGGCGCTGCTGCTGCGGTGCAGGGCATCGAGGCGCTGATCCGCGGCGACATCGGCGTGCGCTCGCTGCAGGAGCACCACACCCACCTGAGCCGCGGCACCTCCGTGCCGCCGGCGCCCGGCGCGACGGGAGCCACCCCCTGATGCCCCTTCAGGTCCAGGGCGAGGTCCTGTCGGTGCGCCGCGTCGGCGCCTACCAGGCGATGACCGTCATCGCGCCCGGCATCCCGGAGCTCACGCGTCCCGGGCACTTCCTCGCCGTGCAGGTCGGCGGCCCGGAGTCGAGCATGCTGCTGCGCCGCGCCTTCGCCATCTACGACGTGAAGGACCGCGGCGTCTACGGCGGCACGGTCGAGTTCGTCTTCTCCGTGCACGGCAAGGGCACGGCCTGGCTGTCCGCGCGCCGCGCCGGCGACAAGATCGACGTCGTCGGGCCGCTCGGCAAGCCGTTCCGGCTGCCCAAGAGCCCGGTCAACGTGACGCTCGTCGGCGGCGGCTACGGCAGCGCGCCGCTGCTGCCGCTGGCCGCGGCGCTGCGCGAGCGCGGCTGCCGGGTCGACATCGTGCTCGGCGCCGGCAGCGCCGACCGGCTGTTCGGCCAGCTCGACGCCAAGCGGATGTCGGACTCGCTCGCCGTCACCACCGACGACGGCTCGACCGGGCAGCGGGGGCGCGTCAGCGACGTGCTGCCGGGCGTGCTGGACGCCTCGCGCGCCGACGTCGTCTACGCCTGCGGGCCGATGGCAATGCTGCGGGCGGTGGCGGACCTGGCGGCGGAGCGGTCGATCCCGTGCCAGGTGGCGGTCGAGGAGTCGATGGCCTGCGGCGTCGGCGTCTGCATGACCTGCGTGCTGCCGGTCGTCGGCAACGACGGCCTCACCCGCATGGTGCGCTCGTGCGTGGAGGGGCCGGTGTTCCTCGGCGACCGGGTACGCTGGGACGACGTCGGCACCGTCCCGCCGGACGCGGTCGGCGCGATCACCGCGGGCGGTCACCGATGAGCGGACTGGCCGTGACCGACATGACCACCCGGCTGGCCGGGGTGAGCTTCCCGAACCCGGTGTTCACCGCCTCCGGCTGCGCAGCGGCCGGGCGTGAGCTCGACCAGTTCTTCGACGTCACGCTGATCGGCGGCGTCGTCACCAAGTCGATCATGGGCGCGGCCCGGTCCGGCCGGGCGACGCCGCGGATGGCCGAGACCCCGAGCGGGATGCTGAACTCGATCGGCCTGCAGGGGCCCGGCATCGACGGCTTCCTGGGCAAGGACCTGGCCTGGCTCGAGAAGCGCGGCGCGCGCGCCGTCGTGTCCATCGCCGGCGGCAGCGTCGAGGACTACGCCCTGCTCGCGCAGAAGCTGCGCGGGCACCCGGCCGTCTCGATGGTCGAGGTCAACATCTCCTGCCCGAACGTCGAGGACCGCGGGCAGGTGTTCGCCTGCGACCCGCGGGCCGCCTCGAGCGTCGTCGACGCCGTCCGCAAGAACACCACGACCGGCGTGCCGGTGTTCGCCAAGCTGTCGCCGGACGTCACCGACATCACCGCCATCGCGCGGGCCTGCGTCGACGCGGGCGCCGACGGGCTCTCCGTCATCAACACGCTGCTCGGCATGGTCATCGACACCACGACGATGCGCCCCGCGCTGGCCGGCGTCACCGGCGGCTTGTCCGGACCGGCCATCCGCCCGGTCGCCGTGCGGTGCGTGTGGCAGGTGCACGCCGCGCTGCCGCACGTGCCGATCCTGGGCATGGGCGGCATCCGCACCGGGCTCGACGCCCTCGAGTTCATCCTCGCCGGCGCGAGTGCGGTCAGCGTCGGCACCACGGTCTTCGGCGACCCGCACGCCCCCGTGCGCGTGCTCGCCGAGCTCGAGCAGGCCCTCGCGGAGCGGGGGATCGAGCGGCTCGTGGACGCGATCGGACTGGCCCACGGGCCGGCCGAGCCGTCGGTGCCCGAGCGCCCCGACCCGGTCGGCGACGAGCCCGTGCCCGACCTGCTGCCCGACCGGCAGCACGACGACGCCTTCG
>JAHWKC010000466.1 GCA_019348095.1 Pseudomonadota bacterium
CGGCACCAGTTTTTTTGACGCGGCCGGCGGCGGCGACCCGGTGCTGTTCCAGCACATATTCTGGTTCTTCGGGCACCCGGAGGTTTATATCCTGATATTGCCCGCCTTCGGGATCATTTCTCAGGTAATCCCCACCTTCGCCCGCAAGCCTTTGTTCGGCTACGTTTCGATGGTATACGCCACCTGCTCCATCGCCTTCCTGTCCTTTTTGGTATGGGCCCACCACATGTTCACCGTGGGCATGCCGCTGGGCGGCGAGATCTACTTCATGTTCGCCACGATGCTGATCGCGATCCCGACCGGGGTGAAGATCTTCAACTGGGTGACCACGATGTGGCGCGGCTCGATCACCTTCGAGTCGCCGATGCTGTGGTCGATCGCGTTCGTGATCCTGTTCACCATCGGCGGCTTCTCCGGACTGATGCTGGCCATCGTGCCGGCCGACTTCCAGTACCACGACACCTACTTCGTGGTCGCGCACTTCCACTACGTGCTGATCGGCGGGTCCGTCTTCCCGATCCTGGCGGGCCTGTACCACTGGTGGCCGAAGCTGACGGGACGCCTGCTGGACGAGACCTGGGGCCGCTGGGCGTTCTGGAGCGCCTTCGTCGGCTTCAACGTGACCTTCTTCCCGCAGCACTTCCTCGGACTGATGGGCATGCCGCGGCGCATCCCGGACTACAACGTGGTGTTCGCCGACTGGAACCTGATCAGCTCGATCGGCGCGTTCGGCATGTTCGTCACGCCGTTCCTGATGTTCTTCATCCTGTGGCAGTCCAAGAAGCACGGCACGCCAGCGGAGGCTCGCGCCTGGGAGGGCGCCCGCGGCCTGGAGTGGACCGTGCCGAGCCCGGCGCCGCACCACACCTTCTCCACCCCGCCGGTGATCCGCGACGGCGACCTCGCCCACGGCGATATCAGTCACTGAGGCAATTTCGCCAAAAGCATGAAGCGGTCCGCCAGGGACGCGAAAGGCGCAAAATGAAAAGCAGGCACTGGGCTTTTGCGTGTTTCGACCTTTGCGGACGTTCGATGAGAGCTGATGAGTCCACCCGATGACCGCCGCAACGATGTCGATGTCCGCCGCCAGCGCGCGCGGCGTACCGCGCTGTGGGTGGCGGCGGTCGCGGTCGTGGTCTATCTCGGCTTCATCCTGACCGGAGTGATCGGACGATGAGCGAGGACACCACCCACCAGGTCGCCGCCAGCAGCAGCGGCGACGGCAGCCGCAACGCGCCGCGCAAGGGCAGCGCCGGCCTGGTCAAGATGGTGCTGGTTGCGCTGGGCGCTTTCGCGTTCACCTTCAGCCTGGTGCCGCTGTACCGGATCGCCTGCGAGAAGGTGTTCGGCATCCGCCTGGAGCGCGGGGTGGCCGAGGGCGTGCAGGAGGCCCGCACGCCGGCTACCGAGCGCTGGGTCACGGTGCAGTTCGACGGCGGGGTCAACTCGAAGCTGCCGTGGGAGTTTTCGCCGCACCAGCTCGACATGCGCGTGCGCCCCGGCCAGCAGTACGAAACCACCTACTACGCGCGCAACACCAGCGATCGCGTGGTCGTCGGCAGCGCCACCCCCTCGGTCGCGCCGGCGCGGGCCTCGGGCTACTTCAACAAGACCGAGTGCTTCTGTTTCACCGCGCAGACCCTGCAGGCCGGCGAGGCGCGCGACATGCCGGTGCGCTTCATCATCGACCCCAACCTGCCGGCCGACATCAAGACGGTCACCCTGTCGTACACGTTCTTCAAGAACGATGTGCTCACCGCCCGCGCCTTGAGCGACGATGAGAGGCTTGCCGTCAACCGCTGATCGTCCGGGCATCGCCACCTGATCGCCGTCACCGCCTTTCCACCACATCGCAGCACCACTAACGGAAGCCCCGCCATGGCCCAAGCCCATACGCCAGACGCCAACATCTATTACGTGCCGCACAGCAGCCGCTGGCCATTCCTGGGCTCGATCACGCTGTTCATCACGATGATCGGCGTCGCCAGCTGGCTCAACGATGCGGGCTGGGGGATGTGGATGTTCCTGGTCGGTGTCGCGCTGACGATCGCGGTGCTGT
>JAHWKC010000467.1 GCA_019348095.1 Pseudomonadota bacterium
CGCTGATGGGCCCGCCGGAGCGACTGCGCGAGCAGGTGCAGGGGCCGCTGCGCCTGCACGGCGCGGCCGACCTGGACTGGCTGGGCGTGCCGATGATCCGCGATGGCCAGGTCATCGGCACGGTGGTGGTGCAGAGCTATCTGCACGCGGACTGCTTCAGCGACATGGATCGCGCTCTGCTGATCTTCGTCGGTGAGCACATCCTCACCGCACTGGAGCGCAAGCAGGGGCAGGAACAGCTGGAGCGCCACGTGGCCGAGCGCACCCGGCAACTGGCCGAAGCCAACGCGATCCTGCAGACCGAGGTGCGCGAGCGCGAGCGCTCCGAGAAGATCCAGTCGATCCTGTACCGGATCGCCGCGCTGGCCAACCTCGATGACGACAGCGGTCGGTTCTACGAGCAGGTCCACACCGCGGTCGGCGAGCTGATCAATGCCGAGAACTTCTACATCGCGCTGCTGGCGGAGGACCGCCGGCATCTGCACTTCCCGTATTCGGTCGATGCGGTCGACAAGACCCGCCCGACCCGTGAACTCGGCCGCGGGGTGAGCGAATACGTGATCCGCAGCGGCCGGCCACTGCTGGCCGACCGCGCCACCACCGAGCGCCTGATCGACCAGGGAGAGCTCGACCCCGCGCTGGATCGCGGACCGCTGGCGCGGCACTGGCTGGGCGTGCCGTTGCTGGTCGGCGAGCAGGTCATGGGCATGGTCGCGGTGCAGAGCCATGACGAGAGCGTGTCCTACGACGAGCGCGACGCCGAGCTGCTGACGTTCGTGTCCCACCAGATCGCCAACAGCCTGCAGCGGCGCAACGCGGCCGCGGCGTTGCTGCGGCTGAACAATGAACTGGAGCAGCGCGTGCAGGCGCGCACGCAGGAGCTGCGCGAGCAGATCGCGGTGCGCGAGCAGGTCGAGGCGCAGCTCAAGCACCAGGTCATGCACGACCCGCTGACCGGGCTGCCCAACCGGCTCTATCTGCGCGACCGTCTGGACCGTGCCCTCGCCGGACTGCGCAGAAGGCCGGAACGGCGTTTCGCGCTGCTGTACCTGGACATCGACAGGTTCAAGCTGTTCAACGACAGCCTCGGCCATCTTGCCGGCGACGAGGTGTTGCGCGAGGTGGCCCGCAGACTGGGCGAATGCATCCGCGAGCCCGACGTGGTCGCGCGCCTGTCGGGCGACGAATTCGCGCTGTTGCTGGAGGACGCCCCGGTGCCGCAGACAGCCTGCAAGGTCGCCCAGCGCATCCAGGAGGCGCTGCAGCAGCCGATGCGGATCGCCGGGCGCGAACTGCAGACCTCCGCGAGCATCGGCATCGCGATTGGCGGCGAAGGCTATGAGTCCATCGACCAGCTGCTGCACGACGCGGATGTCGCGCTGTATCGCGCCAAAAGTGCGGGCCGGCAGCGCTTCGTGCTGTTCGAGGACAGCCTGCAGAAAGCAGCGATGGACGTGTTGGAGCTCGAGCGGGAACTGCGCGTGGCGCTCGCCGAGGGCCAGTTCCAACCGTACTTCCAGCCCCTGGTTCGCCTCGCGGACCGCAGCGTCGTCGGCTACGAGGCGCTGATCCGCTGGCACCATCCGCAGCGCGGGCTGTTGCTGCCGGGCGATTTTCTCGGCGTCGCCGAGGACAGCGGCCTGATCGAAGCGATCGACTGGCAGATGTACCAGCTGGCCTGCGAGGCCGGCGGCGCCCTGGTGCGCAACGGCGGCTTCATCACCCTCAACATCGTCATCCGCTGCCTGCTCGAGGCCGAGCTCGCCTACGTCACGCTCGCCGGCATGGCGGTGCTGACCGAGATCTTCTTCATCCAGCTGTCGCGCCGCCTGCAGGACACCTCGCACGACATGCTGATCTTCAAGGCCGAGCGCGAGCGCCTGATCACGCTGCCGGACCCGGCGAGCTGAGGGCGCAGGGGCAGGCGCCCAGCGCCCACGAGGACCTGGCCGCACCCGGCGGCGTGCCGCCCCTGTGCCGGTCCGGATCGGCGCGCCGTTCACCGGCCCGGCGACCGCCGCGAGCCTCGCCCCGCCAGTTCGTGTACGCTCGTTCCCG
>JAHWKC010000468.1 GCA_019348095.1 Pseudomonadota bacterium
GGGCTCCACGACCGTCACGTCCACGCCGGCGTCAGCCAGGAACGGCAGCTGCGGCGAGCCGGCGTCCGCGGTCAGCACCGGCCCGGAGCGCAGCGCCTCCCAGGCCGGCCAGGACAGCAGCCCCGGCGGCACCCGCGGCGAGACGACGACCAGGACGACGCGGGCGCCCACGTGCGCAGGGTCCTAGCCGGCCGGCGAGGCCGCCGGCTCCTCGACCGGAGCCTCACCTGCGGGCGCCTCGCCCTGCGGCACCTGTCCGCCGGGCCCTTCCTCCGGCACGCCGCCCTCGCCCGGGTCGGGGCTCAGGACGCCGTTCGGGCTCTCGTCCGCCTCGACCTGGCCGGTCTCGGGGTTCCACCGGCCGAAGCGCGGGTTGACCTTGACGCCGAGCTCGCGCGAGACCTCCTGCAGGCGCTCCTGCACGCGCGTCTGGCGCACCGACTGCAGCGCGGTGCGGCGCAGCTCCGGCGTCGCCTCGGCGAGCGAGGTCGTCCGGCGCTCGAGCACCTCCACGATCGCGCCCTCACGGCGACCGCGCCGGTCCATGCCGGTGACGCTGGCCAGCACGCGATCGCCATGCAGCGCCTTGCGCATCTCGAACGGCGGCAGGAACAGATCATCGCCGCCGGCCTCCGGTCGCAGGAACCCGAACCCGTCCGGGTTGGCGATCACGCTGCCGGAGATCAGGTCCATCACCGCGGCCGGCGCGTACGCGCCCTTGCGGTTCAACAGCAGTTGCCCGTCGCGGACCATCGCGCGCAGACGCGCACTGAGTGCGTCGAAACGGTCCGGTGCGGTAAGCCCAAGCTTCCCGGCCAGTGCCTCGGCCGGCATCGGCCCATCGGCCGCGGCCAGCAGCTGCGAGATCATTTCGCGACTGGCGATCGGCTGCTCGTAGCGGGCGGCCTCGCGATCGGCGTAGGGATCACGCGGCTGGCTGCCAGCGGCCGGGGCGGCAGGCAGGCCCTTGGGCTGGCCGCGCGGCGGTCCACCCAGCCAGGTCGGCAGCCAACCCGGAAGCTTGGACGCTTTTTTCGATTTTTCCGCGGGCTTGGCGGCAGCGGCAGGAGCAGCGGGCTTGGGTGCGGCGGCCCGGCTCCTGGGCGGAGTACCGGGCCGGCGCGCCGGAGCGCCGGCGCGCTTGCCGGACGCGGATTTACTCGGGGATTTACCTGGGTTCTGCGGTTTCTTGGTCATGCGTCATGATCTCACATCGTCATGAAGGCCGGGTCTGGCCGCTGCGAAAAGGACAGGCCGGGGCAGTCGCCGAAGCATGGCCTGCGCCCTTCGATCCGATTCTGGTTAGCACTGGGTGATTGCCTGGAGAAGTCGGCGACGGATAACCGCTTCGTCACTCGAATTTTCACCGATCGCTTAACTGCGAACGCCTAGCGTCGTGGTACCCGCCAATACGGCGCTGTCCGCATTGTCTTTAGAAAACTGCCTGGAGGCCCAACATGTCCCCGACGAAATCCCTGATCGTTGCCGCGGTGGTTGCCGCGCTCAGCGCATCATGCACACCGGCCGATGACGCAACCACCGACACGGCTGTCACGACCACGCCCGACATCACCACACCAGCGACCACGCCCGGAACGACCAGGGACCCGGTGATGGGCGACACGGCGCAAGCGAACCAGGGCGAAGCCGTGGCCATGCTGGTCGCCGTCAACGAACACGAGATCGCCGCGGCCGAGCAGGCGCGCGACAAGAACGTCACAGGCGAGGTTCGCGAATATGCCGACATGCTGCACCGCGACCACACCCAGAACCTTGAGCGGACCCGGGAGCTCGCCAACAGTGCAGGGATGCAGACCTCGGGCGCTCAGCCCGGAATGTCGGGAAACGAGAGCCAGATGGTCCAGTCGATGATTGACAAGAGCCGGCAGGAACGCGAACGCCTGGCCGAGATGGAGGGCGACGCGTACCGCAAGGCCTTCCTCGACATGATGGTGCGCGACCACACCGAAGCCGTGGCCATGATCGACGACCGCATGATGGCGGCGGCGACCGACGACAGCTTCCGCCAGCACCTGA
>JAHWKC010000469.1 GCA_019348095.1 Pseudomonadota bacterium
GGGAACCACGGCAGGTAGTGGCGCAGTCCGGCCCGGCTGCCCTCGGAGTCGTAGCCCATGAAGGCGTAGTAGTCGCTCTCCAACCGGCTCATGCAGGCGGCCCGGCGGAGGTCACCGTGGCGGTGGCCGGCACGTGCAGCAGTCCCGGCAGCCGGCCGGTCTCGACCCAGAACGCGTCGTCGAAGCGGCGGGCGGCGAGCGGGCGACCGGTCCGGGCGTCCTCGACCTGCGCGCCGACGACGAAGGCCCCGTTGAGCGGCGGGACGGCCGGGACGGCGAAGTCGGCGGTGCAGTGGCCCGGCCCCGCGGGCAGCCCGGCGCTCGCTGGGGTGCGCAGTCCGAAGACGGGGATGTCGCCGGCGCCCATGACGACGGCCGCGACGTCGCGCGGCCCGGCCGGCGCGTCCGGCAGCACCTCGCACTCCACCCGCAGGTGCAGCGGCTGACCGGCTTCGGCGGCGCGGTGCTGGCCGAGCTGGAGGCGCGCGGCGGCGGGCAGGTGCCGACCGAGGAGGGCCGGACGCGGTCGCTGCCGGGGTGGGCGGCGGAGGCGTCCGGTGACAGCTCGGGTGCGGCCGGTCGGCTGCTGCGGGTGGCGTCGGCGCTGCAGACCGGGCTGCCGGCGGTCGCGCAGGCGGTGCTGGACGGGCGGCTGCCGTTCGTGCGGGCGGAGGTGCTGACCCGGCTGGTCGGCCGGATCGACCCGGCCGCGCTGGCCGAGGCCGAGCCGGAGCTGCTGGCGGTGGCGCAGCGGATGGATCCGGTGCAGCTGGCCGCCTACGTCCGCCACCAGCTCGCCACCTGGGTCGAGCCGGTCATCGACGACGACGAGCGCCGGGCCGCCGACCGCCGCTATCTCAAGACCCGCAGCCAGACCGACGGGAGCGTGTGGGGCAGCTTCCTGCTCCCGGCGCAGGACAGCGAGGCGCTGCTGACCGTGCTGGAGCCACTGGCCCGCAGGGCCGGCGACAGCGACAGCCGCACGGCCGGGCAGCGCCGCGCCGACGCGCTGGTCGAGGTGTGCGAGCAGGTGCTGCGGCACGGCGAGCTGCCGGACGCCGGGGGGCTGCGGCCGCAGCTGAGCTACGTCCTGCCCGCCGACTGGGCCGCCGCCACCGGGCGGCAGGCCGCCTGCCCGGCCTGCGGCCCGCAGGTCAGGCTGCTGGAGGCCGACGGCAGCGCGGTCGCAGACGGCGACGGTGCGCTGCGCGCTGCGGCCGCCGACCTGCTCGACGGCAGCGTGCTCGCCGTCAAGGGCCTGGGCGGCTACCACCTCGCCTGCCGCGCCGACTCCGAGAGCGCGGTCGCCACGCTCCGCGCGCGCAAGCAGCGCGAGGCGAAGCCGCTCGCCGTGATGGCACCGGGCCTCGACGAAGCCCGCGCCCTGATCGAGCTTTCGCCGGAGGCCATGGCGCTGCTGTGCGGCAGCGAGCGCCCGATCGTGGTCGCGCCGCGCAGGGCGTCGGCGCCGATCGCCGCCGGCGCGTCGAGCCACGCCCAGAGGCCCCCGTTCCACAGCAGCACCCGCTCCCCGTCGGCGATCTGCGGGAAGCGCTCCCGAATCGGGTCGACCGCCGGCGGGGTCGGTGCCGCTGCGGGAATCCCGAACGGAAGCACGTCGATCAGCGTGCGCAGCGTCGGATCGCGCGCATAGACACGCGGCGTGATCCGGTCGCTGGCCAGCATCGCCCCGATCCACAGGTCGCGCTGGCGCTCGGAGGCGCAGACGAAGAAGTCACCGCTGCGCAGCGCGTCCGCGAGCTGATCGGTCGACACCGTGGCATGGACGGTTGCCAGCGCGCCGGAGCGGCCGGCGTGGCGCTCGAGCACCTCCAGCGCGGCGGGAGCGTAGAGGTCGATCGCCACCCTCGCGCCGCAGCGACGCAGCTCGCGCATCACGTGCGGCGCGCTCGGCGGGGCGAGCACGGCATCGGCTCCGCTCAGCAGCCGGCGCAGCGCGCGCACGTCGTCCAAGGGCCAGCTGCGCGCCTCGATCCCGGCTTCGAACCGGCCCGCGATCGCCGGCGCGGCGAGCGTGATCGTGTGCCCGGC
>JAHWKC010000046.1 GCA_019348095.1 Pseudomonadota bacterium
CTCGTCCGATCTTGGGGCGATGCCCAGTGGTCCTACCTGTTCAAGGGCGACACCGTCTACGCGCCGACGCTGCCCGCCGACGGCCAGGTACCCGAGGCCGCGCGCGCCGCGCGGGCACCCGAGGAGATCGGGACGGTGCAGGGCCCGGTGATCAAGCCGGCCGTGTGGACCTGGGAGATCCCGGTGTACTTCTGGACGGGCGGCATCGCGGCGGGCGCGTCGTTCGCCGCGCTGGCCTGCGACCTGGCCGAGATCGGCCATGAACGCTTCTACGAGCTTCTGCTCTCGCGCCTGGCGGTGGACGCACCGAAGCTGCTGTACGCGATCGGCGCGCAGATTTCGCGGCGGCTGCTCGACACCAGCCGCAAGGCGGGGCGCCTGGCGTTCCTCGACGTGACCGACCGCATCGTGCGCGCGCTGCACGACCTGGCCAAGGAGCCCGATTCGATGAGTCACCCTGATGGCACCCAGCTGCGCGTGTCGCGGCAGGAGCTGTCGCGCCTGGTGGGTTGCTCGCGCGAGATGGCCGGTCGCGTGCTCAAGAAGCTGCAGGCCGACGGCAAGCTGCACGCGCGCGGCAAGACCGTGGTGCTGTACGGCACGCGCGGGTAAGGCGCAGCGCACCGCAGCTCTTCGTAGGAGCGGCTTCAGCCGCGATCGCCAACCGGTGCGTTCGCGCCGATTCCAGATCGCGGCTGAAGCCGCTCCTACAAGGGCGAGGGATCCGGCTTTCAACCACGACCGGAGCGGCCAGGACATTTGACGCGGATCAGAGCAAAAAGGACGCGGATCAAAGCAGGTTGGAAGGTAAGAGCGCCTTTATCCGATTTATCCGCTTCATCCGCCTCTTTTCGCTCTGATCCGCGTAAAAAAAAATTTTATCGACCCAGCAATTCGATCGCGGCTGAAGCCGCTCCTACGGGGGGTTGCGGCGCGCTCGCGTAGCATGCGCGCGCATGGGCGAGACCGAACTGCTCCTGGCGCTGCTGTTGCTCGTGGTGGCGACGCTGTATTCGTCGGTTGGCCATGCCGGCGCCAGTGGTTACATCGCGGCGATGGCGCTGCTGGGGTTCGCGCCCGAGCAGATGCGCCCGACCGCGCTCGCGCTGAACCTGCTGGTCGGCGGCATCGGCCTGGTCCGTTTCTGGCGGAACGGGCAGGTGCGGTGGCGCAACGTGCTGCCGTTCGTGTTGAGCTCGGCGCCGGCGGCGTTCTTCGCCGCGCAGGTGACGCTTGCGCGTGAGAGCTATTCGATGCTGCTGGGCGCGGTACTGCTGGTCGCGGCGCTCGGTGTCTTTCGCAGTGCGGCGAGTGCCGAGTCCGAGGACGTCCGGGCGATCGGGCGACGTGTGCCGTGGCTGCCGGGCCTGCTGGCCGGCGGCGCGATCGGGGTGCTGTCGGGACTGACCGGCACCGGCGGGGCGATCTTCCTGACCCCGCTGCTGTTGTTCGCGCACTGGATGCCGACGCGCGAGGCCAGCGGCACTTCGGTCGCGTTCGTCTGGATCAATTCGCTGACCGCCCTGAGCGGCCTGCTGCATGCCACCGGCACGCTGCCGGTCGCCTTGCCGGCGTGGCTGGTGGCGGTTGCGCTAGGCGCACTGATCGGCACGCAGCTGGGCCTGAAGTGGTTGCCGGTGAAGATGCTGCGGCGCGCGCTCGGCGTGGTGCTGCTGATCGCCGCCGGCAAGCTGCTGCTGGCGTAGGTACGGCCTTTGTGCCCACCGACCGGCAACGGATGGTGGGCACCGACAGCGTGCCCACCCTACGGTGCTGGCGGCAACGCAGCGAAGGCCGCCGCTCAGCCCTGCACTTCTGCCGGCTTGTCCGGTTCGAACGTGACCGGCACCCGCACCCGGCTGGCCACCGGCTTGCCATCCTCGATCTTCGGGTTGAACGACCACTTCCACGCCGCCTCGACCGCGGCGGTATCGAACACCCCGGCCGGCGTGGCGCTCTCGACCTCCACTGCTGTGGGCTTGCCGTCGGCGCCGATGTCGACCAGCAGCACCACCTTTCCGCCCACGCCCTGTTCAGCGGCTTCGGCCGGATAGCGCGGCGGGTGCAGAGCTCTGGCATCGCGGCTGGCAACTGGCGAGGCGGTGCCGGCGTCAAGCGGCGCGGGTGGTGCCGGCGGTGCAGGCGGTGCCGCCGATCCGGGAGCTGGAAGTGCCGCAGGCGGCGGAGGCGGCGCAGGCGGTGTGGGTGGCTCCGGGGGCGGCGGCGCAGGCGGTGGGTTCGATGTCAGCCTTAGTCCGAGCTCAAGTGCTTCCGAGCCCTCCGTCGGAGCTTTGCCAATCCTGACTCCGGAAGCCTCTCCATCCCGAATGATCAGACGCGGCGTTCCCACTACTGCGCCGTCCCGGGCAATGGAGGAGCGGAAATCGATCGCTCCATCGGGTCGCGGGGCCGCCGTGGCCGTCACTTCCCACAGCTGACCGTTTTCCCGCACGTTGAATGAAAACGGCTTGCCGGGAGGGTTGACCAGTGTGAAGTCATGCATTTCCCCACTGCCAATCTGCAGCGTGACATCGGCTCGGACCATTCCTGCGGTTGCGCCGTCAACAGCAATGAGCTCGCTGCGTTTGGGCTGCGCCGCCCAGGCCGAGACCCCGGCGGTCACGGTCAGCACGGTCACCACCAGGCTGCCGGTGATCCAGCGGGACAACGAGGGAGCAGGTTGCTTGAGCATGGCGATTCTCTCCTTGAGCGGGTGGGAGCGGCTGCCGTCGAAAGCCAGCCAGTGACATCCCAGCGGCAGCGGCTGCGCGGCGAGCTGGGTCCTGAACATCGCCTCGCCGTAGGCGCGGCGCGATTGCGGGTGGCGCGCGATCACGCGCTGGTCGCAGGCCAGTTCCTGGTCCTGGCGGAAAAGCCGGGCGGCCGCGTGCAACAGGGGGTTGAACCAGAACAGGCAGCGCAGCGCGGCTGCCAGTGCGTTGACCTGCAGGTCGCCGCGGCGGATGTGCAGGCGCTCGTGGGCCTGCATCAGCGCCTGCTGCTCGATGCTGTAGCGGGTGTCGAAATCGGCCGGCACCACGATCCGCGGATGCCACAGCCCCAGCGCCGCCGGCAAGCCGTCGACCCCGCGGGCCTGCTGCAGGCCATCGCTGCGCATGCGCAAGGGCCCCAGCGCGCGGCAGAAGCGGCGCTGCTGCCGGACCAGACGCCCCGCCATCGCCAACGCGCCGAGCGCCCACGACACCGCAAGCCAGGCTTGCCAGTCGATCCCGCGCACCGCCCCGGCCGCGAGCACCTGCGGGACGGCGGCGGTGCCGACGGACACCATCGACACCGGCACCGGCGCGACCGTCGTCGCCGGCACCAGCACCGCCAGCAACGCCGCCGGTACCAGCAGCCACAGGCAATACGCGAGCGTCGCCCCGAAACGGCGGCGCAACGGCCGGCGCAGTGCCAGCACCAGCAGCACCGCCGCACTGGAGGCCAGCGTGGTCTCGACCAGCAGTGCGATGGTGTCGGCGACTAGGGTCTCAGCGATGCTCATCATCGATCTCCTCCAGCAATTGCCGCAGTTCGGCGATGTCCTCGCGGCTGAGCCTGCGGTGCTCGCTGAAGTGCGCCACCAGCGGCGCGATGCGGCCGTCGAACAGCCGCTCCAGCAGCCCTTGGCTTTCGCCGAGCAGCCAGTCCTTGCGCTGCAGCTGCGGCGCATAGAGATAGCGGCGGCCGTGCCGCTCGGCGCTCACCGCGCCCTTGTTCAGCAGGCGGTTGAGCAAGGTCTTGATGGTCGGCTCCTGCCACTGCTGGCTGTCGGCGAGCGCCGCGACCACCTGATCGGCGGTCAGCGGATGGCGGCGCCACAGCACGTCCATCACGATTGATTCGGCTTCGCTGATCTGCATCGTTTACATCCGTAATTTTCGTCCAGATTACGCCTGTAAACGCTCCTGTCAAGCCCCTGTGCTCCCGCTGCGGCTGCCTGCCGCCGTGCGTGTCGGACTCAAGCCCGCCGCGGCGTTGCCGATAGTCACAGGACAATCCACCCGCCACGGACGACCCCTGCCCGCCATGACCCGCTTCCCACCCTCGCTGCAGGACCAGGTTGGGACCGGGACCACCAACGGCCGCGTGCTGCTGATCGAGAACTCACGTTTTTACGCCGGGATGCTGGCCAGCGAATTACGCGAACGCCTCGGCGTCGACGTGGTGGCGGTCGCATCGTTGGCCGCGGCCCGGGAGGCGCTGGAAACCCACGCCGCCACGCCGTTCTTTCTGGCCCTGACCGGCCTGGTGCTGCCCGATGCCGGGGGCGACCAGATCACCGGGCTGTTGATCGCCCACCGGGTGCCGACCGTGGTGGTGACCGGCGTCTACGACGAGACCGCGCGCCAGCGCCTGGCCGAACAGCCGATCATCGATTACGTGCTCAAGGATGCGCCGGGCAACATCGATTATCTGGTGTGGCTGGTGCGCCGGATCGAACGCAACCGCGGCATCACCGCGCTGGTGGTCGACGACCTGGCCGAGACCCGCGCGCAGGTGGCCGACCTGCTCGACCTCTACGGGTTCCGCGTACGCTGCGCCGCGGATGCGGCGGCGGGGCTGGCGGCGCTCTCGGAGGATGCCTCGATCCGCCTGATCGTCCTCGAGCACGACCTGCCCGACGCGGATGGCATCGAGTTCATCCGCCGTGCGCGGCAGGCGCACGCGCGCGACATGCTGTCGATCGTCGGCACCTCGGCCGGCGGCGGCCCCTCGCTGGTCGCGCGCTTCCTCAAGCACGGCGCCAACGACTTCGTGCGCAAGCCTTTCTCGCGCGAGGAGTTCTTCTGCCGCATCTCGCAGAATGTGGACAACCTGGAGCTGATCGGCACCTTGCAGGACCTGGCCACGCGCGACTACCTGACCGGCTTGCCCAACCGGCGCCATTTCTTCGACCAGGGCACGCGCGCGCTGGCGCGGACGGACGCGCCGATGACGGTGGCGATGCTCGACCTGGACCGCTTCAAGCAGATCAACGACCACTACGGCCACGACGCCGGCGATGCCGCCCTGCGCGCGGTGGCCGCCGCGGTGGCGCAGCACGCACGCGCCGGCGACCTGGTCGCGCGTTTTGGCGGCGAGGAGTTCTGCATGCTCGCCACGGAACAGTCCAGCGAGGCGGCCGGCGCCTCCCTGGAAGCACTGCGCGAGGCGATCGCGGAGCTGCGCATCACCTACAAGCAGCACACCATCCGCGTGACCGTGAGCATCGGCGTCTGCCATCGCCGGGACACCGATCTGCACGGCATGCTCACCGACGCCGACCGCCTGCTTTACCTGGCCAAGGCCCGCGGCCGCAACCGGGTGGTGTGCGAATCCTGGGTGCCGGCCTGATTTATGCGCGTGACACCGGCGCCGGAGTTCCAGCGCCGCTCACCGAGGGTCCGTCAGCAGCACCGGACGGGCGCGTGGTCGCGCCCCTCCTGCACGCTCAGCCCAGCGCTTTGGCGACCTCGACCACCCGCTCGACGGTGAAGCCGAAGTGCGGGAACAGCTTCTCCGCCGGCGCGCTGGCGCCGAAGGTGTCGATGCCGACCACCGCGCCATCCAGACCGACGTACTTGCGCCAGAAGTCGCTGACGCCGGCCTCGATCGCGACCCGCTTGCGACAGGCGTTGGGCAGCACCGATTCGCGGTAGGCGGCGTCCTGCCGGTCGAACACGTCGCTGCACGGCATCGACACCACCCGCACGCCATCGCCCAGTCGCTCGGCCGCCTGCATCGCCAGGCCGACTTCCGAACCGGTGGCGATCAGGATCACCTCCGGGCTCGCGCCACCGCCGCGCAGCACGTAACCGCCGCGCGCGATGTCGTCCACCTGGCGCTGGTCGCGCGCCTGGTGCGCAAGGGTCTGGCGCGAGAACACCAGGCAGCTCGGGGCATCAGAGCGCTCGATCGCCATGCGCCACGCCACCGCCGACTCGACCGCATCGCACGGCCGCCATACGTCGTTGCCGGGGATGTAGCGCAGGCTCGCCAGGTGTTCGATCGGCTGATGGGTCGGGCCGTCCTCGCCCAGTCCGATCGAGTCGTGGGTATAGACGTGGATCGCGTGCGCTCCCATCAGCGCGCTCATGCGCACCGCGTTGCGCGCGTAGTCGCTGAACACCAGGAAGGTCGCGTCGAACGGAATGAAGCCGCCGTGCAGGTTCAGGCCGTTGCTGATCGCGGTCATCGCGAACTCGCGCACGCCGTAATAGACGTAGTTGGCGTCGGGGTCGTCGCTGTTGACCGATTTGCTGCCACTCCACAGGGTCAGGTTGGAATGGGCCAGGTCGGCCGAGCCGCCGACCAGCTCCGGCAGCCACGGCGCGAATTCGGCAATCGCCATCTGCGAGGCCTTGCGCGAGGCGATGCTGGGACCCTCGGCCTGCAACCTGGCGACGAATGCATCGGCCGCGGCGGTGAACCCGGCCGGCAGCTCGGCGTGCGAGCGCCGCACCAGTTCCTCGGCCGGTTGCGGGTGACGCTGCGCGTAGGCGTCGAACTGCCGGTTCCACTGCTCCTCGCGCGCAGTGCCGGCGTTGCCCGCGCGCCAGCCGTCGTAGATCTCCTGCGGGATCTGGAACGGCTGGTGCTCCCAGCACAGGCCGCTGCGGCATGCGGCGATCTCGTCCAGGCCCAGCGGCGCGCCGTGGCTGGACTCCTTGCCGGCCTTGTTGGGCGAGCCATAACCAATGGTGGTGCGGCAGCAGACCAGGGTCGGCTTGTCGCTGCAGGCGATTGCCTGCTCGATCGCGGCCTTGATCGAATCGCTGTCGTGCCCATCGACACCGCGGACCACGTTCCAGCCGTAGGCCTCGAACCGCGCGGGGGTGTCGTCAGTGAACCAGCCCTCGACATTGCCGTCGATGCTGATGTGGTTGTCGTCCCAGAACGCGACCAGCTTGCCCAAGCCCCAGGTGCCGGCCAGCGAGGCGGCCTCGTGCGAGATGCCTTCCATCAGGCAGCCATCGCCCATGAACACCCAGGTGCGGTGATCGACGATTTCCATCTCCGGCCGGTTGAAGCGCTGGGCCAGCAGCTTCTCGGCCAGCGCCATGCCGACCGCGTTGGCGAAGCCCTGGCCGAGCGGGCCGGTGGTGGTCTCCACCCCCGGGGTCATGAAGTTTTCCGGGTGACCCGGGGTCTTGGACTCGAGCTGGCGGAAGTTCCTGAGGTCCTCGACCGAGAGGTCATAGCCGGCCAGGTGCAGCAGTGCGTACTGCAGCATCGATCCGTGGCCGTTGGACAGCACGAAGCGGTCGCGGTTGAACCACTTGGGGTTGTTCGGGTTGTGGCTGAGATAGTCGTTCCACAGCACTTCCGCTATATCGGCCATGCCCATCGGCATGCCCGGATGGCCGGAGTTGGCGGCCTGCACAGCGTCGATGGCGAGGAAGCGGATGGCGTTGGCGAGGTCGCGGCGGGCAGGCTTGGCGGAGGCGGGCGTGGGCATGGGCAATAGGTCTTCGCGGCGGGAAGCCCCTCTCCTTGTGGAGCGGGGTCGGGGTGAGGGGTCGGCGGAGCGTCGGTGAGAGTCGCAGCCGGCACGCGGCATGCTGGCACTTCATCACCGCGCCACCGTCCGCCTTCTCCTGGGGGGAGAAGGACGGAACGGGCGCCATTGTCCCATCCGTCCGCCGTGCTGTCGCGCCGGGTCGCTGACCGCACCCAGGGGCCCGCCGCAGCGGGCGCCGGGCTCACGCCACTGGCGGCGCGCTCGCCTGCGCGACCTTGTCGGTGCCCTGACCGAACTCGCTGCGCCCGATCACCACCGACCCGACCATGTCGCCGCCGACATTGACCCCCGTGCGGCACATGTCGAGCAACCGGTCGACGCCGAGGATCAGGCCGATGCCCTCCGGCGGGATGCCGAACATCACCAGGATCATCGCGATCACCGGCAGCGAGCCGCCTGGCACGCCGGCCGCACCGATCGAGCCGAAGATGCACAGCACCAGGATCATCCCCTGCTGCACCAGGCTCAGCTCGACGCCGAAGAACTGGGCGAGGAACAGCACGGTGATGCCCTCGAACAAGGCGGTGCCGTTCATGTTGGCGGTGGCGCCGAGCGTGCAGACGAAGCGCGCGACGCGACGCGGCACGCCGAGGTTGTCCTCCGACACCTTCAGCGTGGTTGGCAGGGTCGCGCTGGAAGACGAAGTCGAGAATGCCGTCAATAGGGCCGGCTGCGCGTTGCGGAAGAACGCCAGCGGCGACATCCCGCCGAATACCCGCAGCAGTATCGGAAACACGATGAACAGGTGGATGCCGAGCGCCAGCAGCACGGTGCCGACGAAGCGCGCAAGCTGAACCAGCACGTCGAAACCGAGCACCGCGGTGATCGAGAACAGCAGCGCGGCGACCGCATACGGCGCCAGCTCGATCACCCAGCCGATCAGCTTCAGGCAGATGTCGTAGATGCCCTGCACCGCGCCGACGAAGCTGCGGGTGCCGTCGCTGCGGATCACCGTGGCGGCGATGCCGAACATCAGCGCGAAGAACATCACCGCGATCAGGTCGCCCGCGGCCGCGGCGGCCACCGGGTTGCGCGGCACGATGTTGAGCAGCAGGTCGATACCGGAAATGGTGCCGCCGCTGCCGGCGATCTCGGCCGAACGCGCACTGGACTCGGCCAGCAGCGTGTCCGCGACCTCCGGCGGCAGCCCGAGGCCGGGCTGCAGCACATTGACCAGGAGCAGGCCGATGGTGACCGCGATGCTGGTCACCGCCAGGATCCACAGCAGCGTCTTGCCGCCGATGCGGCCCAGCGAGTGCGGGTCGCCGATCTCCACCACGCCCAGCACCAGCGCCGAGAACACCAGCGGGATCACCAGCATGAACAGCAGGCGCAGGAACAGCTGCCCGATCGGGTCGGTGACATAGGTCACCAGCGTGTCGAGCCAGCCGGCATCGGCGGCGAACAGGTTGGCCAGGATGCCGGCGCCGGCGCCGAGCACGAAGCCGATCAGCATCCGGGTGTGCAGCGCCATCTTCGGCTTGCCGGCGCCGGCAGCGGTGTGGTGTTCGGACATGCGTCTATTTCCCCCAGTGATCGGGCGAGCTTAGCAAACCCCCGGCAGGCAAAAACCGCCGTGGGCGCATCGCCGTGCGATCCCCTGCAGGACGACCCGGGCGCGACGGGTTTCGCCGGCGCTGGGCGAACAGCATCGCGGCCATGGGCCGCTCCTGCAGGGGCGATCGCGGTGTCCGTGCGGTCGCGATTTCCGTGGAGCCGAGCTTGCTCGGCTTGGTACCCGCACGAGAAACGTTGCCACCGTGGCGCAGCCGAGCAAGCTCGGCTCTACAAACGTGTGGCGGCGCGGCAACGCCGCCCGGATCACCGCTCACCTCGCTGGGATGCGCGGTGATCAGGTCCCGGGATAGAGCGGCGGCAGCGGCGAGGGTTCCGGCGCAGAGACCTCTCTCCAGCGTGGCCCACGCGCGAAGGCCGCGCGCAGTTGCGCACGCGCGGCCACGCCGTCGCCATCGCCCCAGCGCGCGCGCTGCATCGAGGCGAGCGCCTCGCGCTGGGCCGGATCGTCGAACCGGGCGATCAGCGCGTCGACGTCGCGCGCAGGCGGCTGCGCCATCGCGCAGAGGATGTCGGCGACCTCGCCGAAGTCGCCGGTATCCAGCGCGCGTTTGAGCGCGGCCGAGCCGGGCAGCGGTGCATGCCGGGCGTCGGCGGAACGCCCGCCGGAGGCGGCTGACGCGGCGCCGCCGTGCCGTCGGCGTTGCAGCGCCCACAACAGCGTGACCAGCCACAACGCCGCAAAGACCAGTGCAGCGGCCGCCCAGGCCCGATGCACCCCGCCGTCCGCTGTCGGCGAGGTGATCGACCGATCGCCCGCGAGCGGCGCGGGTTCGACCGCCCGCGTCGGCGCCGGCGCGCCGGCACCATCGGCCGCGGCGACGTCCCACGACAGCGGCGGCAGCGTCGCGGTGCGTGCATTGCCCGCACGCACGTCCCACCACGGCAGACGCATCCCGCCCAGCTCCACCTCGCCGGCGTGGCCCGGCACCAGCGAGAACCGGCGCGTCAGCTTCACCCGCGGGCGGCCGTCGACAAAACTCTCGTCGGCCTGCACCGGTTCGGCGAACACCTGCACGCCATCGATCGGCGGCAACTGCAGCTCGGGCATCTGCGCGGCGGTGGCGCCATCGGCGGTGGCCTCGATGGTCAGCGTGGCGGCGGCGCCGACGCGCAGGTCCTGCGGGGTGGACTGGTATCTCAATTGCAGGTCATGCAGCGGCAGCCACGGCTGCGCTGCGCCCGCCGGGACCGGACGCACCTGCAGGAAACGCGGCGGCGCCTGCGCCTGCAAGACATCGCCGCGGCCGCCGAAGAAGTCATCGAACATGCCCACCGCACCGCGGCCCTCGAAACTCGCGCCGGGGATGGTCAGGGTGCCGCTGCGTTCGGGGATCAGCTGGTAGCGCCGCTCCACGACGTTGTAGCGCCGCCCGTCGATCTGGCGGGTGTACTGCGCATCGGTGCCGACCCGCTGCAGCGAGGCGCCCTCGGGTGCGGGCTGGTCGATCTGGCCGGAGATCAGCGGCACTGCCGAGTACAGCCGCACCACCCAGCCAACCGCCTGCTGCACGTAGGGGTCGGCGTCGTCGGCTTCGCTCTCGATGAACACCGCATCGCCTGCCCGCGCCGGGGTGCGCGTGGACGCGGGGGCCACCACCAGCGATAGCGGCTGGGTGCGCTCGCCGCCGACATCGAGCGCGGGAATGGTCAGCACGCCCTGGCGCAGCGGCCGCAACGCCACCGCGTGCAGCGTGCGATCGACCCGGCGGCCGTTAATCAGCTCCAGCTGACGCCGGCTGGTGTTGCCGGTGACGCGGAAGTCGCCTCGCAAGGGCGTGTAGTCCGGCGCACCGGAGAGCGCCGAGGTGGTTTCGATGTTGAGCGTGACCGTCTCGCCCAGCGCGATCCGGTCGCGGTCCAGCCAGGCGCGCGCCTGCGCCGATGCCTCCGCGCCGAAGCCCGACAACAGCAGCAGGATGCAGCACTGCAGTGCACGGATGACTGACGACGGCGACATGGCGTTCATTCTCCCGGGTCACCGCGCAACTGGCGGCGCTCGTATTCGATGCGGAACTTCTCGCGCAGCAGGCCGCCCGGGTCATCGGGCACGCGCTGCAGCCAGGCCTCGTTGGCGAGCCGGCGCTCGCGCTCGGCCGCGGTTTCCGGTGCGCGTGGCGGCGGCCCCGGTTGTGCCTGCTCGGCCTGCGCTTGCTCCTGCGCCTGCTGCAGCGCGCGCTGCATGGCTTCGCGTTGTGCGGCGTCGGCGGCTTGCTGGGCTTCTGCGTCGGCGGGGTCGGCCTCGGCGGCCGGATCCGCCTCATCCGGTGGCTGCCCGGTCTGCTGCGGCGGCGCACCCTGCTGCGGCGGTGAGGGCTGGCCGCTCTCGCTCTCGCCCTCCCCCTCGCCCGGCTGCGGTTCGCCATCCTGGCCCGGCTCCGGTTGCGCGCCGGGGTCGGGCTGCTGGCCCTGCGGTGGCTGGCGCTTCATGGCGGCCTCGACCGCGCGCTTGTTGGCGAGCGCATCCGGCATGCCCGGCTGGCGCTCCAGCGCCTCCTCGTAGGCCTTGATTGCCTGCTGATATTCACCGGCCTTGGCCAGCGCGTTGCCCAGGTTGTACTGGCCGTCCGCGCTGTCGAGCGCGAAGCCGAGGACGAGCAGGCCCCCTCGCTCGATGACGGCCCGCTTGGTGGCGTCGTCGGCGCCCTTGCCGCCGAGCTTGAAGTCGACGCCGCGTCCGCCCTTTGGCGTCGCGATGGTGATGCGCCCGGGAGCGCCGGCCTCCGCGATGACCTTCGCCTCGAGCTCGTCGTTGGTGGCGTTCAGCAGCGCGTGCTCGACGCCGTTCTCCGAGAGCAGCAGCGACAGCGCCATCGCGAAGGCGCCCTTGACCGGGGCCGGGATGCTGCGTGAGTTGAACGGCGGCGCGAGCAGCACGAAGCCGGTGGCGCGGGCCACGCCGAGCAGCAGAGCCGCCAGGG
>JAHWKC010000470.1 GCA_019348095.1 Pseudomonadota bacterium
CGGCCGCGCGGGCCTTGACCTCGGCGGCGCGACCGACCTCGCCGGCCTCGCCGAGGTGCTGGCCGGCGCCGACGCCGTCGTGGTCGGCAACACCGGGCCCGCCCACCTGGCCGCCGCCGTGGCAACTCCCGTGGTCTCCCTCTTCGCGCCCACCGTTCCGGCCGTGCGCTGGCGACCCTGGGGCGTGGCCCACGAGCTGCTGTACGTGGACGTCCCCTGCGCAGGCTGCCGCGCGCGGGAGTGCCCGGTGCCGGGCCATCCCTGCCTGGGCGGCCTCGAGGTCGAGGACCAGCGGCTCGACCCCGGCGGCGCGCAGGTCGTCGCTCTGCGCCGGGTCACGCACGAGACCCACCGCCTGGTGCCGCTGCTCGGCGAGCAGCCGGCCGAGCCGCAGGCCGATCTGGCCGTGTCCCCCGGCGATGACGATGCGCATGGACCAGACGCTAGCGACCCGCGGCGCGGGCGTGCGTGGCGCGGCCGGGCCTGGGGAACGGGCTGTGCATGTCCACTCGGCGACGCACGTCCACCCGTCGCTGATGCGGCAACTGCACGTCTGGTGGTCGCACCCGCCCGAGCACCGCGGCGACCGCCCGGTCGTGGTGGCCCTGCACGGCCGGGGCGCCGACGAGACCTCGCTCGCGGTGCTCGCCGACGACCTGCCGGACGGCGTCGTGCTGGCCTGCCCCCGCGGGCCGGTGCCCGAGGGCCTCGGGGCTGCGTGGTGGCAGATGCACGTCATCGGCTACCCGGTCGCCGCGTCGCTGGCCCGCACCCGCGCCGATTGCGCCGGGGTGCGCATCGCCTATGCCCATCCGGACAGGCTCGGGGTGGATCGCTTTCTCGCGCTGCTCGCCGCGCACGCGCGCGGCAACGGCCCGTCACTGCTGTGCGGGGTCGGCACCGCGCTGACCCTGGACCTGCTCGATCGCGACGGGTGTCACCTGGGCGGACGCATCGCGCCGTCGCCGACCCTGATGCGCGAAGCGCTGCATGCCCGCGCCGCACAACTGCCGATAGCCGGTGGCGAATACTGCGAATTCGCGACCGATACCGAAGACGCACTCGCCTCCGGCTGCCAGGGCGCGGCGCTGGGCTTGATCGAGCACAGCATCGCGGCTGCGCGCCGACGGCTGGGCACTGCACCGTCCCTGCTGCTGCACGGCGGCGGTGGCGAACCCCTCATGCCGCACCTGCCGGCGGCGCGCTGGGCGCCGGGGCTGGTGCTGGAGGGGCTGGCGGTGTGGGTCGGAGTCGAGCGCGCATGACCAGCGCAGCGGGCGCGGCCTGTAGGCGCTGGGCCTGGCCTTATAGAATTGGCCGATGCTGATCCGCGCCCTGATCGTCCTGCTGCTCGCGTTCAACCTCGGCGTCGCCGGCTGGTGGCTGCTGCGCGCGCCACCGGCTCCAGCCGAGCCCGCTGCGCTGCCAGCGGGCGTGCCCCGGCTGCAGCTGGTCCGCGAAGCTTCCGATACCTCCGCCGGCGCTAGCGCCCCGGCACCGACCGCCGCAGGTGCTGCCGAGCGCGTGGCCGCCGCAAGCCAGTGCCTGAGCCTGGGGCCATTCGAGACCACGGCCGATATGGAACGCGCGCGCGCCGCCCTGCAGCCGATCGCACCGATGCAGATGCGCGGGCGACAGGTGCAGACCGGGCCCATCAGCGGCTGGCGCGTCTACCTGCCGCCTTTGCCGGACCTCGCGGCAGCGCAGGACGCCGCCGCACGGGTGGCCGAAGCCGGCTTCACCGACTATTTCGTGATGCGCCAGGGTGCGGACGCCAACGCTGTCGCGCTCGGGCGCTATGCCAACGAAGCGGCCGCACGCGCGCATGCGGCGGCGCTGGCCGAGGCCGGTTTTGCCGCAGCGGCCGAACCGATCCGCAGCGGCCCGGTGGCGCTGTGGCTGGACCTCCGCGCGGGCGCGGGTTTCGACCTTGCACGGGCACAGGCGATCAGCGGCGCGCCACGGCGCGAGACGCTCGACTGCGCCGGGCTGCAATGACGCAGGGCACGCGAGGCATGAGGCGCAGGCTAGAATGTGCAACCCGCCGGCTT
>JAHWKC010000471.1 GCA_019348095.1 Pseudomonadota bacterium
CGACGAACGAGCGGGCGTCGAAGCGGGCCAGGTCCCGGCCCGCCTCGGCGATGTCCCGCGGGTAGCCCCGCTTCAACTCGCCACCCACCCAGGCCCGTAGGTCGGCGACCTCGGGTGACCGGCCCACCGCGTAGTGGAGGTACCGCTGCACGAGGCCGTCGCCGGTCCCCAGCTGGAGGGCGTACTCGAACATCCCGAGAGAGCGCCACACCAGCCGTTGGCGGGGGGTGGCCCGCCACTCCAACGCCGTGCCGCCCAGGACGGCACCGCCCACCAGCTCCCGGTGTCGCTGCCAGAGCAGGAGGGCCACGGCCCCTCCCATCGAGTAACCGGCCACGATCACCTGGCGGACGCCGAGCACCTCAAGCAGGGCGGCGGCGTCATCGGCGCAGGCCGCGAGGGAGAAGGGCTCCTCGGCCCGGATCCCGCGGCCATGCCCACGGTGGTCGATGGCGATCACCGGGTGCCGCCCGGCCAGCGCCCCGTAGACCGAGAACCAGTTGATGTCAGCCGAGACGGTCCAACCGTGGAGGAGCAGCACAGGGAGCGCTCCGGCAGGCCCCTCCTGTTCGCGGACGAACAGCTCGCCCCTTCCCGGCACCCACCGGACGCGTGCCGGCGGCAGGTCGGGCGGTGGAACCGAGGGCTCGGGCCGGTGGGGGCTCCGCCGCAGGACGCGCAGCGCCGATTGCAGTCCCTGTCTCACCGCCGGCTCTTCCCCGGCGCCCGATTGGCGATGCGCCTGGACGCCGCGCCGTTCACCGACGACGGCGCTGGCCCAGGGCGAACCACAGCGACGACGCAAGGAGCCACGAGCCGTTGAGGGCCACGCCCGCGCCCCGGCGCCGGAGCGCCCAGCCGGCGATGATGGCGAGGACGCCGGCGTGGTGGACCAGCAGCCAGCGCCAGCGGCGCTCCCGCACCACGGCGGTGAAGCGTGCGATCACGGCAATCGACGCCGGATAGCCGAGGCCGAACAGCACCGCGGGCAGCACCTTCACGAGCCCGCAACCTCCGCCGTCACCGCGGCGAGGTTACCGGGGCCGGGGAGAAGGGTCCTGCGAGCGGGCGCCCACGTACCGAATGAAACCGGTCACCTAGCGCCAACACGGAAGTGTTTTCCCCGTGGATGTACCGGGAAGGGCGGGACGGTCCAGCGTCTCCAACGACACGTTGGCGCGCCCGGCACCCTGCGAGCGGCTCGTGGAGCCGCCACTCACACCACCCACTGAAAGGGAGAAGCACATGAGGAAGCTCTTGATCCTCGCCTTGGCGCTGCTGGCGCCTCTGGCTCTCATCGCACCCGCCCACGCCGTCAAGCCGGAGTCTCCTGGTTCCGGAGCCCAGGGCGGCATCAGCCTGACCGTCCACACCCACAGTCAGCAGTTCGGCGGGGGCCCCGGCGGTGCCGACTTGCTGTTCGGCACGCAGCCACTCTCGTTCGATCCGTCGGAGGGGGAGAGCTTCCAGTACTCCTCGGTGTCGTGTGACGACCCGGCGCGGTTCAACGACGTCGCCCTGAACTTCAACCCCGACTACCCGGGCATCGAGGACCCGGCTCCGGTGCGCCACCTGGTCGAGGGCACCGTGACCGAGACCACCGAGTCGGGTGACCGGGGCACCGTCGAGGGCACCATCACCACCATCCTCTGCGAGGGCGACGAGGAGGGCGACCAGATCGTCATCGAGTACGAGGGGCGCTTTCGCCGGGCGGGGGACAGCCAGGCCCGGTTCACCGGCCAGTTCGAGATCGTCGGTGGCACCGGTGAGTTCGCCGACCTCTCGGGTCAGGGCTCGATCACCGGTGAGTTCACCTGCCTCCCAGGTGTCCTCGAGCGCTTCGACGACGCCGACAGCTGCGCCGAGCTGGGTGCGTTCTCCGACGCCGTCTTCCGGCTGAAGGGCAGCTACCAGGACCCGACCGCCTGACCCCGTAGCGCACTCGTCGACGGGCGGCCCTTCCCGGGCCGCCCGTCGTCGCGCGTGACCGCATGACGCCGGATGACCCCTGGACGCCGGCGAGGTGCGGTGTAGCGTTCGTGGTGGT
>JAHWKC010000472.1 GCA_019348095.1 Pseudomonadota bacterium
TCCAGCAGGTCGCGCTCGAAGCGCCGCAGCGTCCACCCCAGTGGCTCGCCCGCGCGCAGGCGCTCGCGGGTGATCGCATAGGCCACGAACAGGTCCGGCTGCGGCTCCTGCCGCGGCGCCAGTCGCAGCGTCAACTCGTTGAGATAGAACCCCGCCAGCATCGCCTCGCCACCCAGCCTGGGTGCGGCATCCAGCGCCTCGGCCGAGACCAGCCGCGCCAGCTCGCCACGCAGCACCGCATCGAAACGGATCGATTGCAACGGCTGCAACGCCGCCCGCAGCACCTGCCGCTTCGGCCCCTGCACCCCGCGCGCGACCAGCCCGAGCCGCCCATGCCGCGCACTGAGCACCTCGACCAGCAGGCTGGTCTCGCGCCACGGGCGCGTATGCAGGACGAAGGCGGGTTCGGCGGTCAGGCGCATTGGTGGCGGGGCTTGGGGCTCACTCGGGACTCGGGAGTCGGGACTCGGGAAAGGCTAAACCCCGTCATCCCAAGCGCAGCGAGGAATCTGTTTCCGGCTCGAAGCCACCAGACCAACAGCAGGTCCCTCGCTACGCTGGGAATGAGAGATGTCTTTGCTGTCACTCCCCCGCAAGCCCCCGGGTCCCGAGTCCCGGCTTCACTAGTCGTGATACCCGAACGTCCGCAGCGCCGCCTCGTCGTCGGACCAGCCCTCGCGCACGCGGACCCAGGTTTCCAGGAACACCTTGGCGTCGAACAGGCGCTCCATCTGTTGCCGCGCCTTGGTGCCGATCTCGCGCAGCCGCTCGCCGCCCTTGCCGATCACGATCGCCTTCTGGCCATCGCGTTCGACCCAGATCACCGCACCGATGCGCAGCAGTGCGCCGTCGACGGTGAAACTCTCGACCTCGACCGTGGTCGCGTACGGCAGCTCTTCGCCGAGCTGGCGCATCAGCTGTTCGCGAACCATCTCGCCGGCAAGGAAACGCTGGCTCTTGTCGGTGATCTCGTCCTCGGCGTACAGCGCCGGCTGCTCGGGCAACTGCGCCAGGACGTTCTTGACGAGCATGTCGAGGCCGTTGCGCTTGAGCGCCGAGACCAACTGCACCCCGGCGAAGTCGCGCCCCTCGCTGACCTTCGCCAGATAAGGCAGCAGCTCCTCCTTGTTCTTGATCCGGTCGATCTGATTGACCACCAGCACCACCGGCACGCCGGCGCCACGCAGCGCCTCGTAGGCGAACGTATCGGCTTCGTCCCACTGGCCGGCGCGCACCACCAGCAGGGCGACGTCCACGCCCTCGAGCGCGCCGCGTGCCGCGCGGTTCATCCAGCGATGCATCGCGCTTGCGGTCGAGGCGCCCTGGTCGCGGTGCAGGCCCGGCGTGTCGACCAGCACCAACTGACCTTCAGGGAAGGTCGCAATGCCGAGCAGGCGATGACGCGTGGTCTGCGGACGCGGCGAGACGATGCTGACCTTGGCGCCGACCAGCGCGTTGGTGAGGGTCGACTTGCCGACGTTGGGACGGCCGATGACGGCGACGTGGCCGGCGCGATGATCTGGGTTCATGCGGGAATTGTAGGCAGTTCGGCGTGGGTCGGGGTGAGAGCCGACGTGCCCTGCAGGAGCGCCCCATGGGCGCGAGCTTTCAGACTGTCCGCCGCGCGTCAGGCCGCGCGGTCGCGCCCATGGCGCGCTCCTACAGGAGCTGCTCTTTACCCGCGTGCGACCTGGATCGCCGCCAGCGCGGCCTCGGCGGCCACCTGCTCGGCGCTGCGCCGGGAGTTGCCCTGGCCTTCGGTCAGCAGCACCGGCTCGGCCACGCGGCAACTGACCCGGAAGGTCTTGGCGTGGTCCTCGCCGCTCTCGGCGACCAGCTCGTACACCGGCAACGGCTTCTGGCGGCCCTGAAGCCATTCCTGCAGCCGGGTCTTGGCGTCCTTGCCGACCTTGTTGGGCGGCGGCAATGCCGCCATCGCCGGTTCGAACCACGGCAACACCGCGGCGCGGCAGGTTTCGAAATCCGCGTCGAGGTAGATCGCCGCGACCACCGCCTCCAGCGCGTCGGCAAGAATCGAGTCCCGGCG
>JAHWKC010000473.1 GCA_019348095.1 Pseudomonadota bacterium
TTCGTGCATTTCGGCATCGCGATGGCCGGCTCCATCGTCCTGGCGGTCTTCGCCGTCGACGCAGTGGGCGGGATCGACCGGCTGGTGGCGCGCCTCCCGGAACACTTCGGCTCTGCATACGCCGCGCTGTCGTTCTTGCCCCAGAGCGACGCCGCCTGGATGCCGCTGACCGCGTTCCTCGCGTACCTGTCCGTGCAGTGGGGGGCGACGTCGTATCCGGGGGCCGAGCCTGGGGGGGGCGGCTACATCGCCCAGCGCATCTTCAGCGCCCGCACCGAGCGCGACGGCGTGCTGGCCACCCTCTGGTTCAACGTCGCGCACTACGCGATCCGACCCTGGCCCTGGATCCTGACGGCGCTGGCGGTGGTGGTGCTTTACCCGGACGAGGACCCGGCGCGCGCCTACGTGCGCGGGGTGGTGGAGCTGCTCCCCACCGGCTTCCGGGGGCTGATGCTGGCCGCCTTCGCCGCCGCCTACATGTCCACCATCGCCACGCAGCTGAACTGGGGCGCCTCGTACCTGATCAACGACCTGTACCTGCGCTTCGTTCGGCCCGGCGCTTCCGTCCGGCGCCAGGTGGCCGCGTCGCGGCTGGCGACGCTCTTCCTGTTCGCCGCCTCCGCGCTGGCGTACGGCGTCCGAGTCTTGCGCGCCCGTCGAGCATGAGGATCAGCAGGTCGTGAGGCTCACCAGGTCGTGCGGAACACGATCCCGAAGCCGAGGGCCCAGCCGGCCGAGGCCGTGAGCCACCGCCGCGCGTGCGCCGCCGGCAGCAGCGCCGCCAGCGGTACGAGCCACAGCATGAACGGCAGCCAGATGCGCTCGACCTCCGACTTCGACAGCCCGCTGAGCGTCGCGCACAGGATGGCGACGACGGCGCCCCCCGCGAGCAGGACCGTCGGCGGCGCCTGCCGCCACCGTCGCGCGGCGGCCGCTGTCCGGCCCAGACCAGCCACCACTGCTGGACCGACCGCGACGGAGGCGACGACCAGGTTCGCCCACACCCAGTACGAGTACTGCCGCAGCCGCCCCTTGCCCTGGTAGTAGCGGACCTCGAGCAGCTGCATGCCCTCGAGCCACCAGAAGCCGACGGCGGCGAACGCGGCGACGACCGCGAGGGCCGCGACGGCGGCGGGGACGAGGGGGCGCCAGGTCCGGGCGGCGAGCAGCACCGCGACGGCGACCGGTCCCATGAGCACCATGCCGTACGACCAGAACACCCCGGCGCCGAGGACGAAGCCGGCGGCCAGCGACAGCAGCAGCCCCTCGTCGCCGGGCCGGCCGACGAGCTGCACGGTCTCGAGCAGCTTGGCCACGCCCTGCAGCGCGAGGAAGTGCGGCTGCATCGGGATGATCACTTCGCCGGCGAACGCCAGCGCGTTGATCGTCAGCACCCCGAGCGACGGGGGCAGTCGAGCAGGATGTAGTCGAAGTCGTGCTGCGCGCTCTCGAGCTTTTCCTTGAGGATCGTCTCGCGGCCGATGACGGAGACGAGCTCGATCTCGGCGGCGGCGAGGTCGATCGAGCCGAAGAGGCGGTACCCCATCACCGGCAGCGGCTCCGGATGGGCGCGGCCGAGCAGCCAGGGCACCTCGTAGGTGCCCACGGAGTAGACGAAGACGATCAGGGACGCCGCGGCCAGCGCCGGCGCTGCTGTGGGGACGAAGACGCGGCTCCAGCGGTGCCAGGGACCGGCGCCGAGCACGGCGGCCGTCTCGGCCAGCTCCCGATGCCGGCGCGACGTCGCCGCGACGACCACCAGGGCGACGAACGCGGACTCCTTCCACGCCAGCTCGACCACGGTGGCGACCGGCCAGGTCCCGCCGACGAGCTCGGGCCAGTCGGCAGGGGAGACCCGCAGCACCCGGGGCGCGAGACCGGCGCTCGACATCAGCAGCCCCACCGAGGCGGCGCCGATGACGTGCGGCACCGCCATCACGCCGACGGCCAGCATCCGCATCGTCCCGCGTCCTCGCCGGGGACCGAGCAGGACGCCGGCCACCAGGAGCCCCAGCGCCGCGGCCACGGCCGTCGACGCCGCC
>JAHWKC010000474.1 GCA_019348095.1 Pseudomonadota bacterium
TCGCGCTGTCGATCATCCTCGACGCCGAGGCGCGCGGGCTGCTCAAACCGGGGGATACCGTGGTCGAGGCGACCTCGGGCAACACCGGGGTCGCCCTGGCGATGGTCTGCGCAGCGCGCGGCTACAAGTTCGTGGCGACCATGGCGGAGACCTTCTCGATCGAACGCCGCAAGCTGATGCGGGCTTACGGCGCCAAGGTCATCCTGACCCCGGCCGCGGAGCGCGGCAGCGGCATGGTGCGGCGGGCGGAGGAACTGGCGAAACAGCACGGCTGGTTCCTCGCGCGCCAGTTCCAGAACCCGGCCAACCCGGCGTACCACCGGCAGACCACCGCCGCGGAGATCCTGCAGGACTTCGCCGGCGGCCGGCTCGACCATTTCGTCACCGGCTGGGGCACCGGCGGCACCCTGACCGGCGTCGGCGAGATGCTCAAGCTGGCGCGGCCGGAGGTGCGCATCACCACCTGCGAACCGGCCGTGGCCTCGCTGCTGACCGGCGCGCAGTGGCAGCCGCACAAGATCCAGGGCTGGACCCCGGATTTCGTGCCCGAGGTGCTCAACCGCGAGGTCGCCGACGCGATCGTGCCGATCGACGACGTGCTGGCCCGCGACACCGCGCGCCGGCTGGCGCAGGAGGAAGGTCTGTTCGTCGGCATATCCGCAGGGGCCACGGTGGCCGCGGCGCTGCAGGTCGCGGAGGATGCCGAGGACGGCGCGGTGATCCTGGCGATGCTGCCCGACACCGGCGAGCGCTACCTCAGCACGTTCCTGTTCGAGGACGTCAACGAGGGCTCGGACGACGAGTGGCTGGCGGGGCTTGCGTGAGAAAGCTTCTGAGGCGGATCAAGCGGAAAAGAGCGGAAAGCTTTCTTCGCATCGAGGCGCACCTGTATCGTCCGCACGCGAGCGGCGCGACTCCCTCCCGCTGTAGGAGCGGCTTCAGCCGCGACCCTTTGCTGGCGTGTTCACCTGTAGGAGCGACGTGAGTCGCGACCACAAGCTGGCGAACTCCGCGAGGATCGCGACTCACGTCGCTCCTACACCGGCCGTTTCTTCGAGACGCATGTGGGCTTGGCGCAATCGCGGCTGAAGCCGCTCCTACAGCGACACAACGCTCCTGCAGCGACACAAAAGAAAACGCCGGCATGTGGCCGGCGTTTCCTCGATCAACTTGCGAAACCCAAGATCAGGCAGCTTTCGTCCACTGCCCCAGCGCCGCCAGGCCATTGTCGCGGGCACGTGCGAACACGGTGTCCTGCGCCTTGCCGACATTGTTCGCGATGTCCTGCGACCACAGCTTCAGCGCCGCCGACTGCATCGCGCGGCCATAGGAGAACGACAGCGGCCAGGGGTGCGGGCCGAAGCGGTTCATCGCGTCCAGGTGCGCGGTCGCGTCCTCGTCGGACTGGCCACCGGACAGGAACACGATGCCCGGCAGCGTCGCTCGCAGGACCGATACCGCGATGCCGCCCGCCGCGATCGCGGTGATGGTCGCCATGGCCAAGGTCGCGGTGAACGCGACCGACGCCGTGGCTCTCGGTCCGTCGAGCCCGAACCGCTGCAGGCGTCGGACGCCGACGGCGCCGGCGAACGCCCCGCCACCCGGCAGCGTCTGGCTGACGGTGAAGAAGCTCATCGAGACGTTGAGCGCCTCGCGGTACCGGATGTCCACCCCGAGACGGCTGCGACCAGGGCGATGCCGAGGAGCCACCGCTTGCGAGGCGGCGCAGCGACGTCGGATCGGGACTCGGATCCGGCCTCGGAGCTCGTGTCGGAGCGGTCGGTCACCCGTCGCTGCCTCGTCGGTCGTCGGGCACGCGATCCCGCGCGCCGACGCCGGTGGCGAACTCACGCCAGCGCAACCGACCGCCGGCCTCCGACCGCAGGGCGGGGGTCGGCGCTCCCGCGCCCGCGCGCAGGCCCTCCAGGAACTCGCCGATGGCGTCGAGGGAGCTGTGCCGCGGCTCCCAGTCCAGCTCCGCCCGCGCCCGGCCGCTGTCCATGACCGGCAGGCTGAGGGCGAGGTCGAACAGGGTC
>JAHWKC010000475.1 GCA_019348095.1 Pseudomonadota bacterium
CTGGTCGGGATGCCGCCGCGGCCCGTCACGTCGAGCGGGATCGACGCGCCGGCGGCCGGCATCGCGCCGGAGCGGGTGTCGAGCAGCCGCTCCGGCGACAGCGCCTGGAAGCGCCCCTGCGACGTGGCGCCCGAGGGGGAGTAGTAGCCGGTGACGTGGGCGTACGCCGGGCCGCCCGGGTACCGGCGCAGCCAGGTGAGCGGGCCGTCCACGCGGACCGACTCGGCGACCGCCTCGCGCCGGCCGCCCTGCGCGAGGACGGCGATGGGGCCGCGCTCGCGCTCGTAGGTCCGCAGCAGGACGCGGCTGTTGCGCGGGTCGTCGCGGTAGTCGTCAGCCTTGACGACCTGGACCCAGTTGACATTGACGAGCAGCAGGCCGAACAGCACCAGGCAGGCCAGCGCGACGCGGCGCAGGGGGCGGTTCACGACGGCTCCCCGGCCGGCGCCTTCGGGCGCCTCACGACCTGGGTCTGCGCCGACTCGAGCGCCTGCCGCGCGACGTCGGGGGTGACCGGCGCGGGGGCGGGCCGGCGGGCGGCGTCGCTCACCCGCAGCAGCACCGCCACCAGCATCCAGTTCGAGACGATCGACGAGCCGCCGTAGGACAGCCACGGCAGCGTCACTCCGGTCAGCGGGATCAGGCCGGTGACCCCGCCGACGATGACGAACACCTGCAGCGCCAGCGCGAAGGACAGCCCGGCCGCGAGCAGCTTGCCGAACGAGTCGCGCACCGACAGCGCCGCGCGCAGCCCGCGCTCGACGATGAGGCCGAAGACCAGCAGCACGGCCATGACGCCGACCAGGCCGAGCTCCTCGCCGATCGCCGCCATGATGAAGTCGGTGCTCGCGAACGGCACGGTGCCCGGGCGGCCCTCACCCAGTCCTGTCCCGGTGAGCCCGCCGGTGCCGAAGCCGAACAGCGACTGCACGAGCTGGAAGCCGGCGCGGTCGGGGTCCGCGAACGGGTCGAGCCAGGTGTCGACGCGCCGCGCGACGTGTCCGAACAGCCGGTAGGCGACGAACGCGCCGCCGGCGAACAGGGCCAGGCCGATGAGCAGCCAGCTGGTGCGCTCGGTGGCGATGTAGAGCATCACGACGAAGATGGCGAAGAACAGCAGCGAGCTGCCGAGGTCCTTGCCGCGGATGAGCACCGCGAGGCTGGCGCCCCAGGCGATGAGCACCGGGCCGAGGTCGCGCGCCCGCGGCAGGTCCAGTCCCATCACGCGGCGGCTCGCGAGCGACAGCACGTCGCGCTTGGCCACGAGGTAGCCGGCGAAGAACAGGATGAGCAGCAGCTTGGCGGCCTCGCTCGGCTGCACGGTCATCGGTCCGACGCGGATCCAGAGGCGGGCGCCGTTGATCGTCTGCCCGAGCACGGGCAGTGCGGGCAGCAGCAGGAGCACCAGCCCGAGGGCGGCGGCGGTGTAGGTGTAGCGCTGGAGGCGGGTGTGGTCGCGCACCGCGAACAGCACGCCGGCGAAGGCGAGGACACCCACGGCCGTCCACACCAGCTGGCGTGGCGCCTCCCCGGCGGGCACCTCACGCCCGAGCTGCGCGGCGCGCTCGACCGCGGCGAAGTCCAGCCGCCGGATCATCACCAGGCCCAGCCCGTTGAGCAGCGCGACGCACGGCAGGATCAGCGGGTCGGCGTACGGCGCGAAGCGCCGCACGCCGAGGTGGGCGAGCAGGAACAGCCCGGCCAGGCCGAGCCCGTAGCCGGCGGTGCCCTCCGGGACGCGGTCCTCGACGGCGAGGCCGACCCCGGCGTAGGCGACCACCGCGACCAGCACCGCGAGCGCGGTCAGCAGCAGCTCGCAGCGCGCCGCATACAGCGCGCGCGACTGCTCCAGCTGATTGTCCAGATGCCCCCCGCGCAGGTACTCCTCCAGCAGGCGCTGACCCAGCGCCCCGGCGCACTGGTCAGTGTTCTGCTTCGCCACGACCATGCGCGCGATGACGCTGGAGGGCCCCGCGGCCCAGCCCAACCGGACACCGGGAAAAAACGTCTTGGAGAAGGTGCCGGCCTGC
>JAHWKC010000476.1 GCA_019348095.1 Pseudomonadota bacterium
CGCGGATGTCGAGGTTCAGGGCCACCGCCACCACGGTCAGCACCACGATCGCCACCAGTGGTGATGGGATCGTGCGGGTCAGCAGCGGAAACAGGTAGATGATGCCGAGGCCCGCGGCGACCATCGCGTACACCGTCCACGGAACATTGGTGAGCTCGGGCAGCTGCGCCATGAAGATCAGGATCGCCAGCGCGTTGACGAAGCCGGTGATCACCGAGCGCGACACGAAGCGCATCAGGACCGGCAGCTTGAACGCGCCGGCAAGTATCTGCAGCACGCCGGTGAGGATCGTCGCGACGAGCAGGTACTGCAGGCCGTGCTCCTTCACCAGACCGATCATCAGCAGCGCCATCGCGCCGGTGGCGGCCGAGATCATGCCGGGGCGACCGCCGGCGAACGCGATCACCACCGCGATGGAGAACGAGTCGTAGAGGCCGACCCTGTGGTCGACGCCGGCTATGATCGAGTAGGCGATCGCCTCGGGTATCAGTGCGAGGGCATCGACCATGCCTGCGAGAAGGTCGCCACGGACATTGCCGAACCAGTGCTTGCGCACGCTGGACAGAGTGGTCAAAAGGAAAAATCTCCGCGCTCCGGCGCGGGCCGGAGAGCCTGTGAAAAGAGTCTGCTGACAAAAAGCGCGCGCTAGAAACGGGAACGAGAACCCGAAGCCGCGGCGGCGGGGGCGTGCATGGTCCTGCTGCCTAGGGCGGCGTAATCACGGTCGGAGTTGGTTCCAGAAGCAGAGCGGACGATTCACGCTCTTGTCGAAAAGCGGATACCTCACGGCGCGAATGATAACCCACAAGCCCAGGCGACGATTCACGAGGCCCGCAATGCGCGCGGCGGAGGTGCCGTTGGGGCGCACCACGGCGCGCGTGGCGGCCACGCGCGCCAGACCAAGGCGCACGCGCACGCGTCAGGGATTCTCGGCTTGCCGCTGATCGCGCGCGTGCGCCGCGGCTGCCGGAGCACCCGGGGATGGGGTATCGAGCGACGACAGCAGTTGCTGCAATGCACCGATATCCGCCGGCTTCAGCAGATGAAGATCGAAGCCCGCCTCCACGGCGCGGCGGCGGTCCTCTTCCTGCCCCCAGCCGGTGAGCGCCACCAGCCTGGCCGGGTTGCCGGGATGGCGGCTGCGCAGCGTTCGCGCCACCTCGTAACCGTTCATTCCGGGCATGCCGATATCCAGCAGCACCACTTCGGGTCGATAGGCGGGGAACACCTCCAGGGCCTCGGCGCCGTCGCGCACCACCCGCACGTCCGCGCCGAGCATCCCCAGTATCTGGCCGAGGCTGTCGCCGGCATCGTGGTTGTCGTCGACGACGAGGATGCGGGTCTGCTCCAGCTTCGCGGGCGCGGGAAGCGTCGCGGGCTCCTCGACCGGAGCCTCCACCAGCGGAAGGCGCACGGTGAAGCGACTGCCCTTGCCGACGCCGTCGCTATGGGCCTTCAATGTGCCCTTGTGCATGCGGGCCAGCCGCAGCGACAGCGCCAGGCCGATGCCGAGCCCGCCCTGGGAGCGATCCGGTGTCCGGGTGCCTTGCGAGAACAGGTCGAACACGTTCGGCAGCAGCGTGGCGTCGATGCCGATGCCGTTGTCGACCACGACGATGCACACGTGCGCGTCGCCGGTCTCCACGCGCAGTTCGATGCGGCCGCCGGGCGGCGTGTACTTGGCGGCGTTGTTGAGCAGGTTCGCCACCACCTGGATGAGGCGCGTGCGGTCGCCCCTGACGTCGACGGAACCGTCCGCGACGCTGCTCGCGAGCGCATGGCTGCGCGCTTCGATCAGCGGGCGCACCTGCTCCACCGCCTGCGCCACGACTGCGTTGATGTCGAGGCATTCCATCTGCAGCTCGATGAGGCCGCGCGTGAACCTCGACACGTCGAGCAGGTCGTCGACGAGCGTGACCATGTGCTCGACCTGGCGGGCAATGATCGCGCTCGCCTGCGCCACGTCCGGATCGCTCGAGCCGCGCATCCGCAGCACGCGTGCGGCCGTGCTGATCGGGGCCAGCGGATT
>JAHWKC010000477.1 GCA_019348095.1 Pseudomonadota bacterium
GGAGGCCGCAGGAGCGGCGCTCGCCGACGCCGGCATCGGCTACGACGCGGTCCAGCAGGCCTGCGTCGGCTACGCGCACGGCGACTCCACGGCCGGCCAGCGCGCCGTCTACTCGCTGGGGCACACGGGGATCCCGGTCTACAACGTGAACAACAACTGCGCGACCGGCTCCACGGCGCTGTTCATGGCCAAGCAGTTCGTCGAGGGCGGCGTCTCCGACTGCGTCCTCGCCACCGGCTTCGAGAAGATGGAGAAGGGGCCGATCGCCCACTCCGGCGGCTCCAAGCCGCACCCGATGGACAAGCACATCGACCAGCTGGTCGCGCTGCGCGGCTTCGGTGAAGGCCCGGTCACGGCCCAGTTCTTCGGCAACGCCGCGCGCGAGCACATGGACCGCTACGGCTCGACGCCGGAGATGTTCGCGCAGGTGGCGGTGAAGAATCATCGGCACTCGGTCGGCAACCCCCGCGCGCAGTTCCGGGACGAGTACTCCCTCGAGGACGTGCTGGCGTCCCGGATGATCCACGACCCCCTGACGAAGCTGCAGTGCTCGCCGACCTCGGACGGCGCGGCGGCGGCGATCGTGGCCAGCGAGCGGTTCGTCGACGAGCACGGGCTGCGGAACTCGGCGGTCGAGATCGCCGGCATGGCGATGGTGACCGACACCCCGTCGACGTTCCAGACCCGCAGTGACATCTCGCTGGTCGGCGCCGAGATGAGCCGGGCCGCGGCCCAGCAGGTCTACGCCGCCAGCGGGCTCGGCCCCGAGGACGTGCAGGTCATCGAGCTGCATGACTGCTTCAGCGTCAACGAGGTCCTCAGCTACGAGGCGCTCAACCTGTGCGCCGAGGGCCAGGGCGGGGTGCTCGCCATGGACGGCGCGACCACGCACGGCGGCCAGTGGGTGGTGAACCCCTCGGGCGGGCTGATCTCCAAGGGGCACCCGCTCGGCGCCACCGGCATCGCGCAGTGCGCCGAGCTGGTGTGGCAGCTGCGGGGCCAGGCGGAGGCGCGTCAGGTCGACGGCGCCACGGCCGGGCTCCAGCACAACATCGGCCTCGGCGGCGCGGTGGTGGTCGCCGCCTACAAGGCGCCGGCGGCCTAGCCCGCGATCAGGCGGCGGCCGGGCCCGTCAGGCCGGTGCTCCTGCCGCCTCGGTGAGCACCTTCGTCGCCCACCCGTAGTCGGGCTTGCCGCTCGGGGAGCGCTGCATCAGGTCGACCACGTGGACGAACCGCGGCACCTTGTAGCGCGCGATCCGCGACGCGAGGTGCTCCTCGATGTCGGCCTGCGACGGCGGCTCGTGCCCCTCGACCACCTGGAGGACCGCGGCCACCCGCTGCCCCCAGCGCTCGTCCGGGATGCGCCCCTCCCGGTCCGGGCTCGGGTACAGCCCGGCGGTGACGACGACGTGGTCCACGCCGCCATACGCCAGGATCGTCTCCTCGAGCGCGGCGCGTACCGAGGCGCGGTCGGTGACGTTGGCGCCCAGCGCGATCACGTCGCCGGAGGCGGAGATCCCCGTGCCCGCTACGCCGATCCCCATCCCGATACGCCCGAGCACCGTCTCCGCCACCGCGCGTGCGGCGTCCGCGTTCAGATCGACCGCCGCGACCACAGCCCGGGCGCGCCGGTGTTCAACCGCAGCGTCACCTTGCGTGACACCTGGGCGAGCAAGGCTTGAGGACCCAACCACTCCGGAGACATGCCATGCACCGTCCGGCCATGTACCGTCTATTCGTGTTGTCGATCTCGACCTGCCTGCTCGCGCTGGCTGCCTGCACCGCACCCATGCAGGGCGATGGCGACGCCGCGCGTGCGCGGCTGGCTGCGCCCGACGCGCCGGCCGAGGCCAGCACACCTCCCGCCGGTCGCCAGGCGCCGCCAATGAGCGACCCGCTGCCCCCACAAACCAGACCGCCCCAGCGCGTGCCTGACGACGCCGCAGCGCCGCAAACCGCGCCCGCCGGCGAGGTGACCCTAGACCGCAGCTGCCGCCGCGACGCCGACTGCACCATCAAGAAC
>JAHWKC010000478.1 GCA_019348095.1 Pseudomonadota bacterium
AGGAGGTGCAGTCATGAAGCAGCGAGCAGTGGCGATCGTCGCCGACTACCTGTCACCATCGGCCTTTGGGTCGAGTGGTGGGCCTCAAGCCGATCGCGGAAGACGACTACGTACTGGCGATCGAGGACGTCCGGGACGGCCGGGGCCACGTGGGCCGGACCCCCAAGGACCTCGAGCCGTGGCTGAAGTCGTTCAAGACCGGGGAGTGTTTTCAGTCGGCGTTCGGTCTCTGTGGCAGGTGCATCGCGATCCACGGCGACCGTGGCGTGGACGGCGAGGTCTTCGGTCACTGCGTCCAGTGCCAGGGAGAGCTGGTCGAGGTCGCCCTCGAGCTCCAGGTAGGTCTGCTTCAGCTGCTCGATCGTCTCCCCCGACGGCTCCGCCCAGAGGCCGCGGTCGGCCGCCTCCAGCAGCTCGGCCTCGGGCGCGCCCGCCACGAGCGCCTGGCCGAGCCGCTCCAGGTAGCGCTGGCGCACCCGGCCGGTGGTGGCCAGCTCGTCGGTGTGGCCGGCGACGCTGGCGGCCGACAGCTGGTCGATGTAGGCGAAGACCAGCTCGGCGAACTGCGCCACGGTCGCCGCGGGCAGCCGGAGGTCGACGGCGGCGCCGCGCTGGCCGAGCACCTCGCCGCCCTCGGACCGTCCTTCGCCGACCGGCCGGTGCTCAGCCCGACCAACGACGACTGGGTGCTCGCGCTCGCCCGCCACCGGGACCGCCTGGAGGTGCACTACCGCTTCCCCTTCGCGGCGTACGACGTGGTGCAGCGCGCGCTGAGCAAGACCGCGCTGTACCGCGCCTGCGAGCAGCTCGGCGTGGCGATCCCCCGCAGCTGGTACCTCGACGACCGGCCGGCCGAGGAGGTCGCCGCCGAGGTGCCGTACCCGTGCGTCCTCAAGCCCGACGACAGCCGCGGCTTCTACAACGCCTTCCGGGCGACGGTGTTCGTGGTGAAGGACCGCGGCGAGTTCCTGCGGCGGCACGCCGACGCCGCCGCGGCCGGGCTGAGCCTGGTCGCGCAGGAGTGGGTGGACACCGAGCCGGGCGGCTTCTGGTCGGTGGCGTCGTACCTCTCGCCCGACGGCACTTCGCGCGGGGTCTTCACCGGTCGCAAGCTCGAGCAGTGGCCGCCGGACTTCGGCACGTCGTGCCTGGCCGATGCGCGGTGGGACGGGGCGATCGCCGACGCGGGTGTGCGGGTGCTCCAGGCGCTGGGCTACTCGGGGATCAGCGAGATCGAGTTCGTGCAGGACGCAGCCACCGGGCAGTCGCTGCTGCTCGACGTGAACACCCGGGCCTGGAAGTGGGTCGGGCTGCCGATCGCCGCAGGCGTGGACCTGCCGCTGCTGGCCTACCAGGACGCGATCGGGCAGCCGCAGGACAGCGGGCCGCAGCGCGACGGGGTGCGCTGGACGTTCCTGCGCGACTACCTGCCGCTGGTGCGTGCCGGAGCCGCCACCGTCCCCGAGGAGCAGGTGACGAAGGCCGAGTGGACGGCGCTGCTGGCCGGACGCCCTTGCGACCTGGTGGACGCGGTGCACGACCCGGACGATCCGGAGCCGGCGTACGACGTGCTGTGGAGCGAGCTCACCGGCGGACTCGGCTACCGCTGCGCCTGCTGAGCGCTCCTACGCTGCCGGCATGGACGAGGAGCTGCGGCCGTTCGCTGAGAGCGTTGACAAGCGCTTTGCGGACTGGGTGTTCCGTCACAACGCGCGACGCGCGACAGCCTTTTCCCCGGAGCAGATGGAGTGGCTGCGGCTGATCAAGGATCATATCGCCAGCAGCTGCCGCGTCGAGCGCGATGATTTCGACTACGCACAGCTTGCCGGCAAGGGCGGGCTGCAGAGGGCGTGGTCCGTCTTCGGAGGGCAGCTGGATGAGCTGTTGGCTGAGATGAACGAGGAGTTGGTGGCTTGACCCAGATCACTCTGCCCGTCGGCTGGGTACGCGCTCCTTTGAGCGAACTGCTGCTCGCGATTCAGGCAGGCAAGAGTTTCAAGTGTGAAGAGCGTCCAC
>JAHWKC010000479.1 GCA_019348095.1 Pseudomonadota bacterium
TACATGCGGGGCGCGTCGCGCATCCCGGGCATTGCCGACTCCCTCTTGACGTGGCTGTCCAGCGCACCGCCGGACTGACATCTGTGTCAACCTAGCGCAGGTGGGCCACACCCCGCTCCGTTCGATCGAGCAGCGGTGAGTCGAACGAGGTCGACGAGCGCCCTGTGGACGCGCCATGCGGGAGGGCGCTCGGCGCCACCATCGACCTCCGGAAGGCCGGTGGCGTCGATCCGCACGGCCCCGGCTGCAGTAGCGTTCGGCCACCCAGGAAGGCGGGTCCGACGTGCACCAGGCAACCTCCGTGGCCGCGAAGCGTGACCGGTTCCGCCACCTCCATGACGCAGGGCTGTTCGTGATGCCCAACCCTGGGACGTCGGCTCCGCTCGCCTGCTGGCCAGCCTCGGGTTCCCTGCGCTGGCGACCACCAGCTCGGGTCACGCGGCGTCGCTGGGACGACTCGACCAACACGTGGCGCGTGACGAGCTCGTCGCCCACGTCGCCCAGCTCGCCGCGGCGGTCGACGTCCCGCTCTCCGTGGATGCGGAGCGGTGCTTCGCCGAGGACACCGACGGCGTGGCCGACACCGTCGAGCTCCTCTGCGAGGCCGGCGCTGCCGGGATCTCCATCGAGGACTTCGCCCCCGCATCCGGACTCGATTCCCTGACGACGGCGGCCGAGCGCGTCGCCGCGGCCGCGGACGCCGTCCACCGTCACGGTGCGGTGCTGACGGCGCGGGCCGAGAACCACCTGTATGGCGTCGACGACCTCGACGACACGGTGGCCCGTCTCCGGGCCTACCGGGACGCGGGCGCCGACGTGGTCTACGCACCCGGGCTGCGCTCGATGGACGCCATCGCGCGAATCGTGGCCGAGGTGGATGCTCCCGTGAACGTCCTGCTCGGCCCGAAGGTCCCTCCCATCGACGAGCTCGGGGCCGCCGGCGTGCGGCGTGTCTCCACCGGCGGAGCGTTGGCCTACTCCGCCTACGGAGCGATGGTCGCGGCCGCCCAGGAGCTGCGTGACCTGGGCACGTCCACCTACCCGTCCGCTGCCCTGTCGACCCGCGACCGCGAACGAGCCTTCGGCGACACCTGATCCCGACCGGTGCCGCCCCGCGTGAGCGAGCCGGCGACCAGCGAAGCGACCTCGGACGGGGATCGCGTGCTCGTGTCGATGCACTGTGTCGGGGCGACCAGGTCCTCGAGATGCCGGGCCTGGTGCCGGCGCTCCCACCGCCACCGGCGGGCGGCCTCGTCGCGGTCGGGGTCGTCGGGGAACAGGACGTCAGCCTCGACGCGGGCCTCCAGCAACTCGGCCGCGGCCGGCATGGCGCACAGCACCAGCGCAATGCCCACCAGCAGGGGAGCCATGATCGAATGCAATCGGGCGCGCATGCTCAATTCCCCCCCCAGCGCAAGGCAATGTCGAACGACAGGCGGGTTTCGCGCGCGCCGTCGTAGACCGGACGCGACCAGGTCAGTCCGTAGTCGAGCTGGCGACCGGTGCCGAGCTGCCAGTTGTGGCGGTACTGCAGGTTGGGGATTGCCGCGCTGCCGAAACCTTCCTGCCAGTACTGGCCGACGCCGGCGGCGAAGCGCTGGCTGAAGGCGTGGTCGTAGCGGCGCCAGTGGATCGAATCGACGGCGGCGGCCAGGTTCCAGCCGGCATCGCGGCCGGGGTTGAAGTACGGCGCATCCTCACGGCTGCTGCGGCTGGCATACAAGTCGCCCTCCAGCGCCACGGCGAAACGGGGTTCTACCCGCAGCCGGCGCTGGCCACTCAATGCAAAGCCCTCGCGCCGATTGCCGTCGTCGTAGCGCCACTGGCGCAGCTCGCCGCTGAGCGCGGTGCGCTCGTCGGGTGTCCAGTCCAGCCCCAGCGCGATGGTGTCGGCGCCGATGCCGCCAGCCCGGTCGACCCGGCCGCGAAGGCAGCGGCCGAAAAGGCGATATCCGAGAAGGCGGCGGCGGACAAGGCTGCCGCCGAGAAGGCGGCGGCGGACAAGGCTGCCGCCG
>JAHWKC010000047.1 GCA_019348095.1 Pseudomonadota bacterium
GTCCGCCTTGCAGCGCCTGTCGCGCACCTACGGCGAAAGCACCCTGCCCAAGCAGGTCGCCGCCTTCGGCATCAGCGGCGGCGTCGCGCACGGCCTCAAGCGCCTGCTGATGAGCCATCCGCCGCTGGAGGAGCGCATCCAGGCGCTGCGCGACGCGCCGGCCGGCTCCACCCGCGGCGCAATGCTGGGCTGATCACTCCAGAAAACCCGCCGCTGCGGCGGGTTTTCGCTCGCGGCCGCTGGAAGTAGAGCCGAGCTTGCTCGGCTGCCGCCGCGCACGCAGGCGCCCCGCCACGGCAGGAAGCTAGCCTTTCCCGAGTCCCGTCCCGAATCCCGGGATAGCAATTGCCGAGCAAGCTCGGCACTACTGGAAGTCGTAGTCCATCTCCGAGCCCGCGCCGGCCAGGAAGTTGCCCTGCGCGTAGTCGATTCCTGCGCTGAACAGCACCGACATGCTGCCCGCGTCCTGCACGTACTCGGCGACGGTCTGCTTGCCGGACTGGCGCGCCTTGTCGGCGGTCTCGCGCAGGCGCTTCTGGTGCTCGGCGTTGCTGCCGAGGTCGTCCATGAACGCGCGGTCCATCTTCAGGAACGAGGCGTCGAAGTGGGTCAGCAGCTGGAACGAATTCAGTCCGCTGCCGAACTGCTCCAGGCCCACCCGCACCCCCAGCTTGGAGACCGCCTGCTGGAAGGCCTGCGCCGCGCGCAGGTTGGTGAACACCTTGGACTCGGGCAGTTGCAGGATCAGCAGGCTGCCTTCGGCGCCGTGCTGGGCCAGTTGCTCGATGATGTGCTGGACCATGCTCTCGTCCTGCAGCGAGACCTCGGTGATCTTGACCATCAGCGCGGTGCGCGAGCCTTTGCGCAGGCGCTCGCCAATCACAGCGATCGCGCGGCCGACCACCCAGCGATCGATTTCCCACAGCAGGCCGTGCTCCGCGGCGATCTGCAGGAATGTCAACGGCTGCACCAGCTCGCCGGGATCGCCCTCCATGCGCAGGTAACCTTCGTACATCTCGCCCGGCTCGCCATGCAGGCTGATCAGCGGCTGGTAGTGCATGACGAACCGGTCGCCGTCGAGCGCATCGCGGATACGTGCCACCCACGCCTGCACGCGCTCCTCCTCGGCCCGGTCGACCGCACCCGGGTCGAACAGCTCGGTGCGGTTGCCGCCGACCCCGATGGTGGACTGCACGCCCTGGCTGGCCTTGGCCAGCACCGCACTGACGCTGGCGATCTTCTGACCGATCTGCACGCCGCCGATGCTGACGGTGGCATTCAGTGAGCGTTCGCCCACCTCGAGCACGCCGCCGGCAAACGCTGCACGCACGGCCTCGGCCAGCGCCGCGGTTCCGCTGTGGTCGCTGGCGCGGCGCAGCACCGCGAACTGGTGCTCGCCGAAGCGCGCGGCGACGTCCTCGGGTGAAAGCACGCTGCGCAGGCGCTCGGCGAAGGCCGCGATCAGCTCGTCGCCGGCGTCCAAGCCGATGTCCTGCAGCAGGCGCAGGTAATGGTCCGGCTCCATCAGCAGCAGCGCGTGGTGACTGGCGTTCTGCGCGGCATCGGCGACGGTGTCCTCGAGCGCGCGCAGGAAGGTCGCGCGGTTGAGCAGGCCGGTCACCTGATCGCGCTGGCGCAGTTCCTCGACCTCGCGCTCCAGGTCCGGGTCGTATTCCTGGCGTCGCAGCACCACCTGCTGGCAGGCCTCGCCCTCGTAGCTGGCGCCGGTGAATTCCATGACCGCCGGAAAGGTGTGGCCGTCGAGCTTGCGCGCCTCCAGCTCATGGCGCGGCGCCACAGGCTCGCCCTTGGACATCTGCTTGAGCAGCCGCTTGAAGCCGTCGACATGCTGCGGTGAGACCAGGTCGAGCAGCGACATGCCTTCGATGTCTTCGAACGAATCGAACCCGAACATCTCCAGATAGGCTGGATTGGCGCGGATGTGCATGCCTTCGTGGACGTAGGCGATCGGATCGCGCGAGGACTCGATCAGGGCGTCGCAGCGGCGCTCGGTCTCGCGCACCTGGCTTTCCAGCCGGCGCAGCGCGCGGCGGGCCTCCAGGTCGGTCCATTCGGCACGGACCGCATCGTGCAGGTGCTCCATGTGGGCACGCAGCAGCACCCCGCGGGCGCCCAGCTCCTGGGCCTGCAGCAGGCGGGCATCGTCGATGCTGTCATGCAGCAGCAGTACGGGCAGGTCCTTGCCGCTGGCGTCGATGCGCTCCATCACCTGGGTCAGCGGTACGGTGGTTGCGTCGTGCGCGACCAGCACCAGGTCCGGCGGCTGCTGGCCGAGCTGCTCGGCCAGCGCATCCTCGCTTTCCGGGCGCGTCGGACGCACGGCGATGCCGTGGTTGCGCAGGCCGCTGACGATGGCTTCCGCCGCCTCGACGCTGTCGTCGACGATCATCAGCCGCAGCACCTTGTCTTTGCCGAATTGCATGGCCACCTCCCTTGCCCGGGGTTATGACACGAAGCGGCGCTATTCGTCCATGCAGCGTCTGGCGGTCTGGGGCAAGCGCCACCTGTGCGGCAGGCGTCTGCGCGCCTTTTCAGCGGTTCGGCGGCGCCGGCCGCAGCGGCCTCACAGCGGACGCTTGCCGCTGTCGCCGGCGACCTCGCGCACCAGTTTCGGCACCAGGTAACCCGACAGGCGCGCGGCCAACCCGGCATGCAGGCGCCGGGCATCGTCATCGGACACTTCGAAGTGCGCCGCGCCCTGCACGCGATCGAGCTGATGCAGGTAGTAGGGCAGCACCCCGGCCTCGAAGCCGCGCTCGCTGAGCGCGGCCAGCGCATCGACCGAGTCGTTGACGCCCGCCAGCAGCACGGCCTGGTTGAGCAGGGTGAGCCCCGCGGCGCGCAGCTGCGCCAAAGCGGCATCGACCGATGCGTCGAATTCGGCCGCGTGATTGGCGTGCAGCACCACGGTGACCGGCCACGGCAGATGCGCCACCCAGTCCAGCAGCGCCCGGTCGATGCGCTCGGGCAGCACCACCGGCAGCCGGGTATGGATGCGCAGCCGCTTGAGGTGCGGCACCGCCGCCAGTGCATCGGTCAGCTCGGCCAGCTTGGCCGTTGCCAGGGACCAGGGGTCGCCGCCGGACAGGATCACCTCCTCGATGCTCGCATCGGCGCCGATCAGGTCGATCGCGCCGCGCCAGCCGGCCGCCGCCGCGGTTTCCTCGGCATAAGGGAAATGACGCCGGAAACAATAGCGGCAATGCACCGCGCAGCTGCCGGTGCTCACCAGCAGGGCGCGGCCGCGGTACTTGCGGATCACCCCGTCGGCGGCCTTGGCCGCGCCGTCGCCGACCGCGTCCAGGCTGAAGCCCGGGACCGGACGCAGCTCCTCGTCCAGCGGCAGCACCTGCCGCAGCAGCGGGTCGGCCGGATCGCCGCGGCGCATGCGCGCGACGAACCCGCGGGGCACCCGCAGCGGGAACTGCGCGGCGGCCGCATCGGATATACCCATCGCGACCTGGCCCAGGCCCAGCAGCGCCAGTAACTCGCGCGGGTCGCGCACGGCGTCCCGCCACGATTGCTGCCAGCGCGGCTGCACAGGGGCGTGCTGCGTGGCAATGGGGGCTGCGGGTATCATGCGCGACTAATCTGTCCGGCTGTGGTTTTGTTCGCGCTGCGGTCTGCTGGCGCGATGCGGGCCGACATTCTAGCCTTCACCGCTGCGCGCCCCATCGAACAGGCACCGGCGATCCACCGCTTTTATCTGCAGGAGTTCCACAATGGCCAGCTATGGCATGAACGACGTCAAGAACGGGATGAAAATCATCGTCAACGGCGAGCCGTGCGTCATCACCGATACCGAGTACGTCAAGCCGGGCAAGGGCCAGGCCTTCACCCGCATCAAGTACCGCTTCATCAAGTCCGGCCGCGTGGTCGAGCTGACCATGAAAGCGACCGATTCGCTGGAAGTGGCCGATGTGGTCGACACCGACATGCGCTTTCTGTACGCCGACGGCGAATACTGGCACTTCATGGATCCGGACAACTTCGAGCAGGTGCAGGCCGACAAGGCCGGCGTGGGCGATGCCCACAAGTTCCTGAAAGGGGAAGAGGACTGCGTGGTCACGCTGTGGAACGGCACCCCGATCGCGGTCCAGCCGCCCAATTTCGTCGAGCTGAAAATCACCGAGACCGACCCGGGCGTGCGTGGCGACACCTCCGGCGGCGGCGGCAAGCCGGCCACCCTGGAAACCGGCGCGGTGGTGCGGGTGCCGCTGTTCGTCAACCAGGACGAGATCGTCAAGGTCGACACGCGCTCGGGCGAGTACGTCAGCCGGGTGAAGTGACGTTCTGGCCCGTGGCCAAGGCCACGGCTTTGCCAGAACGTCATCCCCGCGAAGGCGGGGATCCAGAGCCGAGTACATTGCCCGTGGCCATGGCCACGGCCTTGCCAGAACGTCATCCCCGCGAAGGCGGGGATCCAGAGCCGAGTACATTGGCCGTGGCCAAGGCCGCGGCTTTGCCAACGCCATCCATCCGCCTACACCGGACTGACGGCAGCGCCTGCATCATCAGCACCTGACCGGACCACAAACCAGAGAGCCCCATGACCACCGAGACCCCGCTCCAGCCCTGCGACCTGATGATCGAAGCGGGCTGGGTGGTGCCGGTCGAGCCGCATGGCGTGGTTCTGGCCGATCACGCAGTCATGGTGACCGACGGGGTGATCGTGGCAGTGCTGCCGACCGCGCAGGCGCATGCCCGGTTCCGCCCGAAGGATCTGGTCGCAAGACCCGAGGCGGCGTTGATCCCGGGCCTGGTCAACGCCCACACGCATAATCCGATGACGCTGCTGCGCGGCATTGCCGACGACCTGCCGCTGATGGAGTGGCTGCAGGGCCACATCTGGCCGGTCGAGGGCGCATTGATGGGCCCGGAGTTCGTCGCCGACGGCGTGACCCTGGCGATCGCGGAGATGCTGCGTGGCGGCACCACCTGCGCCAACGAGAACTACTTCTTCCCCGACGTGCAGGCGGCGGTCTACAAGCGCCACGGTTTCCGCGCGCGGGTCGGCCTGCCGGTAATCGATTTCCCGACCGCGTGGGCCAAGACCGACGACGAGTATTTCGACCGCGCCGCCGAGGTCCACGACCAGTGGCGTGACGATGCGCTTGTAGCCACTGCGTTTGTGCCGCACGCGCCGTACACCGTGTCTGATGCGAGTTTCGAGCGCATCCGCATGCTGGCCGACCAGCTCGATGTGCCGGTGCACCTGCACACGCACGAGACCGCGGGGGAGGTGGCCGACTCGGTGCGCGACCACGGCCAGCGCCCGCTGGCGCGGCTGGACCGGCTCGGACTGGTCAACGACCGCCTGATCGCGGTTCACATGACCCAGCTCACCGATGCGGAGATCGAGCTGTGCGCGCAGCGCGGCGTCAGCGTGGTGCATTGCCCGGAGTCCAATCTCAAGCTCGGCTCGGGCTTCTGCCGCGCCGGTGCGCTGCAGCGCGCGGGGGTGAACCTGGCCATCGGGACCGACGGCTGCGCCAGCAACAACGACCTGGACATGTTCGGCGAGACCCGCACCGCGGCGTTGCTGGCCAAAGCCGTGGCGCAGGACACCACCGCGCTCGATAGCGCCAGCGCACTGCGCGCGGCCACGCTGGGCGGCGCCAGGGCGATGGGCCTGGATGCGCGGATCGGCTCGATCGAGGTCGGCAAGGCCGCCGACCTGGCTTGCGTTGACCTGGGCCAGCTTGAAACCCAGCCGCTGCATCACGTGATCTCGCAACTGGTCTACGCGACCGGTCGGCACCAGGTCAGCGATGTCTGGATTGCCGGCCAGGCGAAGCTGCGCGAGCGCGAACTGGTCGACATGGACGCGGCCGCCGTGATCGCCAATGCGCGGCAGTGGCGCGAGCGCATCGCGACCGTCCGCCCGTAACCCCGGCAGGCCTGTAAGAGCGGCTTCAGCCGCGAACCCGAGCGCCCGCGCATCGCGGCCAAGGCCGCTCCTGCGGCGCGGTAGACTTGCCGCATGACCGACAACTTCACCCAGGCCGAGCTCGACAAGTTCGGCGCGCTCGCCCACCGCTGGTGGGATCCGCAAGGGCCGCAGAAGGCGCTGCACGCGCTGAACCCGCCGCGGCTGGCCTACGTCGCACAGCGCGTGCCGCTGCAAGGCGCGCGGGTGCTGGACGTTGGCTGCGGCGGGGGACTGCTCAGCGAGGCACTGGCGGGCGAGGGCGCGCAGGTCAGCGCGATCGATCTGGCGCCGGAACTGGTCAAGGTCGCCCGGCTGCACGGACTGGAGACCGATGTCGAGGTCGACTACCGGCTGCAGTCGGTGGAATCGCTGGCGGCGGAGATGCCGGCGGCCTTCGACGCGATTACCTGCATGGAGATGCTCGAACACGTGCCCGACCCCGGCGCGATCATCGATGCCTGCGCCACGTTGCTGAAGCCGGGCGGCAAGCTGTTCCTGTCGACCCTCAACCGCACTCCGGCGGCCTTCGCCCTGGCGATCGTCGGCGCCGAGTACATCGCCCGCCTGCTGCCCAAGGGCACCCACCAGTACCGCGATTTCATCAAGCCCTCCGAGCTGGCCGCGTGGCTGCGCGCGGCCGGCTTGCGGCTGGAGGACGTCAGCGGCCTGATGTACGAGCCGTGGCGCAATGCAGCGCGGCTGACCTCACGCACCGAGGTGAATTATCTGGCGTGTGCGGTGAAGCCGGAGCGGAGAAGTAGGGAATGGGAAGGGGGGAACGGTGAACGGGGAGCAGGGAACTTGGCCTTACTCGAGCCCCGAGTCCCGCACCCGCACCCCGCACCCCGCACCCCGCACCCCGCACCAATGAGCGAGCCCCAACGCATGACCTTTCCCAAAGCGGTGCTGTTCGACCTGGACGGCACCCTGCTCGACAGCGCGCCCGACATGCTCGCCGCGATCAATTGCATGCGCGCCGACCGTGGCACGCCGCCGATGATCCTGGCCGAGTTGCGGCCCCACGTGTCCAAGGGCGCGCGGGCGATGCTCGGTGCGGCGTTTCCCCAGGCCGATGCGGCCGAGCGCGAGGCCTGGGTGCCGGCGTTCCTGGACTGCTATGAGCGTGAACTGGGCCGCCACGGTGGGCCGTTCGAGGGCATCGACACCCTGCTGGCGCGGCTGGAGGCCGCCGGTTGCGTCTGGGGCATCGTCACCAACAAGCCCGAATACCTGGCCAGCCAGCTGCTGCCGCTGCTGGGCTGGCAGAGCCGCTGCGCGGTGCTGATCGGCGGTGACACCCTGGCGCGCCGCAAGCCGGACCCGCTGCCGTTGACGGTCGCGGCCGAACGTATCGGCATACCGCCGGGGGACTGCATCTATGTCGGCGACGACGAGCGCGATATCGTCGCAGCGCGCGGTGCCGGCATGCCTTCGGTGGTCGCGCTGTGGGGATACCGGTTGAGCGAGGACGACCCGTTCGCGTGGAGGGGCGATGTGCTGATCGATGCGCCGGAAGACCTGCTCGATCCAGAGCGTTGGCCGTGCCGGCCTTCGATCGGTACCTAGACGGTGCACCCCCCCCACGATAGGCAGGCGATGAACGACCCCGATGCTCTTGCAAGTTTCATCGACAAGTGGCGCCAGCGCTGGCCGGAATGGACGGTCGTCGAAGTGTTCGTGCCGCCTGCGCAGCGCGACCTGGCGTTGGCCTGGGGCGCGCTGCAGCAGGAACTCACCGATGCGGCCTGGGGCGGCACCGATCCGCGCCCGGGCGAGGCCAAGCTGGCGTGGTGGCAGGAGGAACTGAGCGGCTGGGGGCGTGGCGTGCGCCGGCACCCGCTGGGCTTCGTCCTGCAGCGCCAGCCGGCACCATGGGCCAGTCTGGCGGGCGGCCTGCCGGCGCTGCAGGCGGCCCGTGAGCGGGCGCGCGATGCCGACGAGGTGTTCGCAACCGTGGATCCCTTCGCCCACGCGGTCGCCGGGATCGATGCTCGGTTGTTCGGCGCCGACGATGCAGTTGCGCCGGGCGATGCGGAGCTGGTGAGCGCCACGCTGCTGCAGGCGCGATTCGCCCACGCCGGTGACGGGGATCTGCCGCTCAGCGTGATCACGTGTGCCGGCGAGGGCGATTCGCGCGCGCTCTGGGCGGCGCAACTGCGTCGGCGTTGGCCGGATGCGGCCGGCGCGCCACGGGTGCGCCGCTTGTGGGCGGCCCTGGCGCGCGCGCGACTGGAGCGGAGCGATGCGGCACGGCCGCTATCGCACTGGACCGCATTGCGCGCGGCGTGGCGCGCCGCACGGGGGTAGGGCAGGGATCGCCTGGCCCGGCGTAGGGTGGGCACGTCTTCTGTGCCCACGATATGTCCGGCGACCGGGCAAGCTGGACACGAGAAAGCACGGTCAGCCACGTCTTGTGCCCATCATGCTCGCGGCCGCAAAGTCGGGCACACACGGCCTGCCCCCCGCACAGGCCGCGTAACGCAGCGTTTCGCCTGCTGGCGAAGCCCAAGAGCGCGGCCCGGTAGAATGGCCATGTTGCGATCGCCCGCGCTGCCCTTATCTCTATTGCCGTGACCCATCCCCTCGCTCCCCGCCAAATGCCCGACGTGGCCTTCGATGCCGCCGCCGCGGCGCGCCCGCTCGACTGGGTCGGGATGGCCAACATCGCGCTGCCGCTGCGGATCGCATCGGCCGGCGGCGAGTCGCTGCAGGTTCCGGCTTCGGTCGATGTATCGGTCGACCTGGCCGACGCCGGCGCGCGCGGCATCCACATGTCGCGGCTGTACCTGCAGCTGCAGCATGCCTTCGCCAGCGAGCCGATCACGCCCGCGGGCCTGCGCCGGATCCTGCAGTCGCTGATCGATTCGCAGGCAGGGCTCTCCTCGCAGGCCCGCCTGGCGCTACGCTACGACCAGATGCTGCTGCGCCCCGCCCTGGCCAGCGGCAACGCGGGCTGGAAGCGCTACCCGGTCGAGATCGATGCGAGCCTCGCGGAGGGCCACCTGCGGCTGGCGCTGCGGTTTTCGGTCGAGTACTCCAGCACCTGTCCGGCGTCGGCCGCGCTGTCGCGGCAGATCAATGCCGAGCGTTTCGGCGAGGACTTCGCCGGCGCGTGGCCGCTGTCGACCGGCGTGGTCAGCGACTGGCTCGCCTCCGAGCGTGGCCTGGCCGCGACGCCGCATGCGCAGCGCAGCCGCGCCGACGTGCGCGTCGAGCTGCGGCCGCAGTTCGACGAATTGCCGCTGACGGCGCTGATCGACGCCCTCGAGCACGCGCTCGGGACCCCGGTGCAGACCGCGGTCAAGCGCGAGGACGAGCAGGCCTTCGCCCGCCTCAACGCCGCCAACCTGATGTTCTGCGAGGACGCCGCGCGGCGTGTCGCCGCGGTGCTGTCGAGCGATCCGCGGATCGAACGCTTCGCCGCCGACGTCGAGCACTACGAAAGCCTGCACCCGCACGATGCGGTGGCGACGGTCAGCGGCACCGGCCCCGCCCACGGCTGATCACCCGGCTGGCCGCGGGTCTGCCCGACGGACGGTTGATTGGGAGTTCTGTGCTGCGGGTCACACCCAGGCGGCGTTCAGCTATGCTCTGGACCGGGCACGGAAACCGGATCGGGTTATGGGGAGACCCTTGCGTCGGTGGTGGCGGGCATTCGCACTGCTGGCCGTGATGTCGTTGCCGCTCGGATCGGCGGGCATGTTGGCGAGCGTGTCGGCGGGCGTGCCGGCAAGCGGATATGCAAGCAAGTCGGCCCATGTGGAGCCGGTGTTCACCATCGCCCGGCTTGATGCCGATCCGGTGCCCGCGCGCGTGCTTGCGGGTGAATTCAACGAGCAGTTCGTCACGGGCACGCCTGCCGACAGGATCGACGGGGCCGGCCGCACCGCGCGCTGGTGGCGCCTTACGGCGCTGCAACCCGTGCCAGCGGAGGCCATGCCGCATCTTGTCCTGCATTCTCCGCATCTGGCGCGGGTCGAGGTCTGGGCTCCGGGCGAGGTCATTCCGCAGCGCAGCGCGCTGATGGGGCCCGACGCCAACGACCGCTTTTCCACGCGCGCGCTGCTGATCCCGCTGGATGGCCTGGCCGCAGGCGAGCACATCCACCTCCGCCTCGCCACCAGCACGCCCCGGCCGATCCGCATCTCGATCGACCCGTTGGCGCAGGTGCATCGCGAGGACCTGAAGTATGCCGCCCTGCGTGCCGCAGTACTGACCACGCTGCTGGTGCTGGCGATTCTTGCGTTCGGATTCTGGGTGGCCATCGGCGAGCACAGTTACGGCTTCCTGATGCTGACCCTGCTTTCGCAGCTCTGCTACATGGTCAGCATCGGCGGCGAGCTGCGCGTGCTGCCGGTGATCGCCGAACTGCTTGGCACCGATCCGCGGATCAGCCGCCTGTTCGCGCTGGGTGCGTTGATCACCAGCGTGGCGTTCCTCGGGCGATACCTGGAACTCGGCGACCGTCAGCCGCGGCTGCACAGGCTGCTGAAGCACTGCAACATCGCCGCCGCGGTGCTGGTGGTGCTGACCTTGATCTCGGTTTCCGGCGTCGTGCCGCTGCTGTTCAACTTGTTGGCCCTGTTGGTGGGTGCGCTGCTGTTCGGCGGCGGCGTGCACGGGGCGATGCGGGGCCAGCGCGCCGCCTGGTTCGTGGTGGTGGCCTGGCTGCCGCTGCTGGCGCTGGTGAGCCTGCGCCTTGGTGAGCGGATGGGGCTGTGGCTCAACCCGGCCTGGGTCGACTACGCGTTCCCATCGGGCCTGGCGATCGCCGCGCTGGCGCTGACTGTAGGCCTGGCCGACAAGATGCAGCAACTGCGGCGCGACCGCGACCAGGCCAGCCGGATGGCGTCCTACGACACCCTGACCGGGGCGACCTCGCGCAGCGTGATCGAGCAGCACCTCAAAGGCGCGGTCGCCGACGCCCACCGGCTGGACCGGCCGCTGTCGGTGGTGTTCTTCGACATCGACCGGTTCAAGCAGATCAATGACGTGTACGGCCATCGCGTCGGCGACCAATGCCTGCGCATCATTGCGATGCGCACCCGCAACCGGCTGCGCACCTACGACCAGATGGGGCGCTTCGGCGGCGACGAGATGATCGTGGTGCTCCCCGACACCGACCTGGCCGAAGCGGTCGCGCGCTACGCATTCAAGCTGATGGCCTACAAGGACGAGTACGAGGTCGCGCGGCTGTACACCAGCGGCGAGTTCCGGCGACAGGTGGAGCAGCAGTTCGAAGGCGACTACAAGCTCAGGTTCCACCTCGCCCCGCCGCTGCTGGCCAAAAAGGACGCGCAGGGGCGGCTGGTCAAGCGCGAGTTCGGGCCGTGGCTGTTCACCGCGTTCAAGCTGGTGGCGAAGCTGAAGTTCCTGCGCGGCGGCCCGCTGGACGTGTTCGGCTACACCGAAGAGCGCCGGAGCGAGCGGCAGCTGATCGAGGCGTACTTCGGCACCATCGAGGGGCTGCTCGGCACGCTGGACCGCGGCAACGTGGACCTGGCGGTTCAGATCGCCAGCATCCCCGAACACATCCGCGGCTTCGGGTACGTCAAGCACGCGCACCTGGAGCGGGCCAGGGCGCGCGAGGCCGAGTTGCTCGCGCAATGGCGCAATCCGCTGCGGCTGGTGCAGGTGGCCTGATTGCGGCAGCCGAGCAAGCTCGGCGACGCGCCTTCTGTAGGAGCGCCCATGGGCGACCGTACTCCGCTTGCTTCGCCTGTACCGGTTTCGGGTCGCGCCCATGTCGTGATCAAGCATGGGGCGCTCCTGCAAATGCACGCCGTTCTAGAGCGGAGCTTGCTCCGCTGCCTCGAGCGTTGCCGCAGCGCAGCCGAGCAAGCTCGGCTCTACGGCGGACTGGCGATCA
>JAHWKC010000480.1 GCA_019348095.1 Pseudomonadota bacterium
GTTCGCCATGTAGCGGCGGTTGCGCAGGCCCGTCAGCGGGTCGGTCTGGCTCGCTTCCTCGAGCCGGTCATTGGCGATCTCGAGCGCCTCGGTGTGCTGCTGGATCAGGCTCTCGAGTTCCTGCTGGCGCTTGCGGTAGCGGTGCTGCTGCAGCCGGTAGCCGGCGTACACGAGGGCCGCCAGCAGCAGCGCCAGCAACCCGTAGAACAGCGCGGTCTCGTGGAAGCGTGGCGGCACCTCGAACGCAAGCCGCGCGGGCCTGCGCGTCGGCACCCCGGCGTTGTTCCGGCCGCGTACCTCGAATACGTAGTCGCCGGGTGGCAGGTTGGTATAGCGCGCGTTACGGTTGGACGGGTCGGCCGTCCGCCATTCGCGATCGTAGCCGGCCAGTCGGTACTCGATGCTGACGCTTTTCGGATCCTGGAAGCTCAGCACGGTGAACTCGAACGACAGATCGCGTGCGTCGGCGGGCAGGCCCTCCTGCGCGACCGCCTGCGCGGGCAGCCAGCGGTCGGCGATCTGCACGCGTTCAATCTCGGCACGCGGCGCGACCGTGTTCTTGGCGATGCCACCGGTATCCATCGCCACCACGCCGTCGCGCGAGGGAAGCCATAGCGTGTCGCCCCGCAGGAAGCCTTTCGAGGTGCCTGCGCCGTTGCAGCAGTTGCCCTGCTGGCCACTCATCGGGTCGCCGCGTTCGTTGAGCAGCATCTCGCCGCGCACGCGGGCAAGCCGCCCGGCCGCGAATGCGTGCAGATCCGGAACCGGCACGCGGCTGATGCCCCTCAGGCCCGCCGCCCAGAGGTAGCCGTCGTGCTCGGCCAGGAAGAACGGCGAGTTGCGCGGCAGGCCGTGCTGCTCGTCGATCTCGATCCACCGCCGGCCGTCGAAGTAGTACAGCGGTTCGCCGAGCCCGCCGACGACAAGCGCGCCACCGCGGAGCTCGAGCATGGCCGTAACGTCAACGGTGCCGAGCTTCCGGTCCGGGCCGCCGATCGGCGCGAACCGGCGCGCCCGCAATTCATACGGCCCGCCCTGGGTGCCGATCAGCAGGCGACCGGTCGGACTGCGATGCACATAGCGCACGCGCGGGTCTTCAAGGCCATCGGATTCACCGTAGCGACGCCGGCGGGCATCGGCGGACACGCCGCCTTCGAGACGGAACAGGCCATCCAGCGTCGGGATCCAGTAGCCGTCGCCGTCGGGGACGATGCCGTTGATCTGCAGGCCGGCGAGCGGCGCGAGCACCGCCGGCTGCTCCACGCGCGCACCGCGCGCCGCGTCAGGCCGGACCAGCACGAGCCCGCGCCGCGTGCCGACCCACACACGGTCGCGCTCGGCGAGCAGGTTGTAGCCCTGCGGATGCGGCAGCCGGGTGCGGTCGACGATGGGACGGAAGCGCTCCTGCTCCAGCACGCTGAGTCCATCGTTGGTGCCGACCCAGATGCGCTCGCCGTCGGGGTCGGGAGCGACCGACCATACGATCGGATCGTTCAGCCCGGCGGCGGTGCTGTAGCGCTCGATCCAGCTCTTCCACAGCCGCGTCAGCCCCTGCCACTGGCTGCCGACCCACAGGCTCCCCTCGTGGTCTTCATACACCGCGCGCGGGCTCTGGATGCCCCCGGGTGCGGACGGAGGCACGAATTCGACCAGTTCGCCCGAGCGCAGCCGGCCGAGGCCGGTCAGCAGCCGCACGCCGCGCAGCACCTCGAGCACGTCGCCGAAGCTCGCCGGCAGGCCACCGTCGGCGACCATGTGCCCGCGCTCGGCCAGCAGGTCGATCCGGCTCGTCATCACGGGCCCGAACTGCGCCCGCGCGCCGGCCACGCCGGGCGCCGTCGGATCCAGCGCCAGCGCCAGCGCGTCGCCGTTTCCGGAGTAGCGGCTGCCCAGCGCCGGCGAGAGGCGCGGCAGGCGCCTGCGGTTCGCAAGCAGCAGGCGCGTCGAGCCGAGCGTTCCCGCGGCGAGCACGAGCACGGGTGCGCGGACCTCGCCGGCAGTCCTGTACTG
>JAHWKC010000048.1 GCA_019348095.1 Pseudomonadota bacterium
GCAGTTGTTCGCCGGCTCGCGCGACGGCGTGACCCCTTTCTCCAACAGCGGCGGCCGCGTGGAATACGCCGGCGACGACGGCCAGAACCTGGTCGATGTCGCCGCCGGACTGGCCGTGGCCAATACCGACGCCGGCAGCGACGTGTTCATGCGGGCGCGCACCGGTGACGGCGAGGTCTTCGGCAGCGCCGCCGCCAACACCGGCAGCGGCGTGCTGCAGTCGACCGCGATCACCGACCATGCCGCCTGGAATCGCGCCACCCTGCGAGTGGAGTTCACCACCGGCGACAGCTACCGGGTGCTCGATGCCGGCGGCACCGAGCTTGCCACCGGCACCTGGCAGAGCGGCGAGTCGATCGACGCCGGGGGCGCCCGCATCACCCTGACCGGCGCGCCCGCGGCCGGCGACGCCTTCACCGTCGAACGCGCCCCGACCCGCGACGTGTTCGCCAGCGTCAAGGCCCTGGCCGACGCGCTGGAGGCGCCCGCCGCGACCGCGGCCGAGCGCGCCCGCCGCGACAACGTCATCAGCGGCTCGATCGCCGATCTGGGCACCGCGCAGGACCACATGCTGTCGCTACGCGCCAGCACCGGCGCGCGCCTGGCGTCGCTGGACTCGGCCAGCGACACCCGCGGCGCCGAAGAGGTGTCCTTGTCGGCCACGCTCTCGCAGCTGCGCGACGTCGATTACGCCAAGGCCGCCACGCAACTGGCCCTGCATGCCACCGCGCTGGAGGCCGCGCAGCGCACGATCGTGCGCGTGCAGAGCCTGTCGCTGTTCGACCGGCTGGGCTGAGCCATCCGAAGATCTGTAGGAGCGCCCCATGGGCGCGATGCTTCTGCTTCGTCGGCACCAAGAATATCGCGCCCATGGGGCGCTCCTACGGCCCAGGGGAGCCCAGTCGGACAAGGGGCAACGCCGCAGGACGACCACCCCCGCAAATAAGAATTAAAGCTTGACAAGCGGCCGCCGTTATCCCTCACAGCAGCGGCGAGGGCCAATCCCGGCCAACACCCTGCGAACGCCGGCCCAGGCTCTCGTCGCCGCCGGATACCACCTTCAGGAGACCGCATCCATGCAAGTCATCAACTCCAACATCATGTCGCTCAACGCGCAGCGCAACCTGTCCACCACAGGCGGCGAGCTGGCTACGAGCCTGCAGCGCCTGTCGTCGGGCCTGCGCATCAACAGCGCCAAGGACGACGCCGCCGGCCTGGCCATCTCCGAGCGCTTCACCACCCAGATCCGCGGCATGGACCAGGCCGCGCGCAATGCCAACGACGGCATCTCGCTGTCGCAGACCGCCGAAGGCGCGATGGGCGAGATCGGCAACAACCTGCAGCGCATCCGTGAGCTGGCCGTGCAGTCGCGCAACGCCACCAACTCCGCCACCGACCGCGAGGCCCTGAACAAGGAAGCCCAGCAGCTCAAGGCCGAGATCAACCGCGTCGCCGGCCAGACCGCGTTCAACGGCGTCAAGCTGCTCGACGGCTCGTTCGAGAACCAGACTTTCCAGGTCGGCGCCAACCAGGGCGAGACGATCAACGTCGCGGGCATCGTGGATGCGTCGTCGGCTGCGTTGGGCACCTGGACCTCGGTCGACACGACCACCTACTCCCAGACGCTGGCTCCGATCACCGTGACAGACGGTGCGCTGGCCACCTCGGTTGACATCAACGGTGTCGCCGTCGCCATTGACGCCGCGGCGAGCCGTACCGCCGGCGCTGCCCTCACCGCCCTAGTGGCCGCGTTCGATGCCGCCAAGGCGGACACGAACAACACCAGTCTAGCCAACGTCACCATGGCGGCCGACGGCGCCATCACCTCCACCGATGAAACACTGACCATCGCCAACATTGTCAACTTCACCGGCCCCACCGAAGGCACCACCAATGGCACCGCTACCGTGGTTGCCGGCACCGAGCAGACCGGCTTCGACACCCTCGACATCTCCACCGCCGACGGTGCCGATGCCGCAATGCTGGCGATGGACGGGGCGCTGAGCGCGATCAACACCGCCCGCGCCGACATGGGCGCGGTGCAGAACCGCTTCACCTCGGTGGTGGCCAACCTCGGCTCGAACTCGGAGAACCTCTCGGCCGCCCGCAGCCGCATCCAGGACGCCGACTTCGCCGCCGAGACCGCGCAGCTGACCCGCAACCAGATCCTGCAGCAGGCCGGTACCGCGATGCTGGCCCAGGCCAACCAGGCGCCGCAGAACGTGCTGAGCCTCCTGCGTTAATCGGAGCGGCATGAAAGATGCAAGGTGCGGCTCCGGCCGCACCTTGCGACCCGGCAAGCGCGGCCTGCCGCGCCTTGCTCCAAACGACATCCACCACGCACCCGCAGCACCCGTCACCCGCACTACCGCTCCATCCCGATTCCCATTCCCGCCGAGCCCACCGTGACCGACCCGACTGACAGCACAGCGCAGCTCGATCGCCACCGCAGGGCCCGCACGGGATACGACGACAGGAGGACCACACGATGAGCATCAGCGCCGGCGGTATCGGCAGCGGCCTCGACGTCGCCTCCATCGTCCAGCAACTGGTGGCCGCCGAGCGCGCCCCGGCCGCCGGCCGGATCGACCGCAGCGAGCGCCGCCTCAACGCGGAGATCTCCGCGATCGGCACCCTGCGCAGCGCGTTCGACGCGTTGCGCAGCGCGGTGGAGAAGCTTTCTTCGGGCGACTCGGCCACTGCGCGCAAGACCACTGTCGGCAGCGACGCCGGCTTCAGCGCCAGCGCATCCGCCGGCGCCGCGCTGGGGACCTATCAGGTCGAGGTGCTGGCGCTGGCCACCGCCCAGAAGCTGTCCTCCACCGCCTACACCGACAGCCAGGCCGTGGTCGGCACCGGCACGCTCACCCTGACCAGCGGCGAGACCACCCTCGACGTGGTCATCGATGAGACCAACAACACCCTGGCCGGCATCCGCGACGCGATCAACGCCGCCGCCGGCGGCAAGGGCGTGACCGCGACGATAGTCAACGCCGACGGTGGCGCATACCTGGTGCTTGGCGCCACCGAAACCGGCGCGGCCAACGCGCTGACGATCACCGCCAGCGGCGGTGATGGCGGCCTGTCGGCGCTGTCCTACAACCCGCCCGACGCCACCACCATGACCGTGCTCTCGGCCGCGGCCGACGCACAGGTCAAGGTCGACGGGTTCGCACGTACCAGCGCCAGCAACACCATCACCGACATGCTCGAAGGCGTCACGTTGACCCTGACCGAAGCGGCGCCCGGCACGATTCAGGACCTCACCGTCGCCAGCGATCCTTCGGTGCTGCGTGGCGCCGCCAAGGCGTTCGTCAAGGCCTACAACAGCGCGCTCGGCGCGATCGCCAGTACCACCAGCTACAACACCAGCACCCAGGTCGCCGCGGCACTCAACGGCGATTCGCTGGTGCGCACCACCAGCCGCGACCTGCGCGGGCAGGTCAGCAACTCGGTCGCCGACCTCAAGACGCTGGGGATCACCATCGACGTGGAGGGCAAGCTCACCATGGACGACGCCGTGTTCGACGCCGCGCTCGCCGAGGATCCGGCGACGGCCGAGCGGCTGTTCGGCAGCGAGACCGGCATGGCCGCAGGCATCGAGACGACCCTGGCACGGCTGCTCGACGACGACGGCGTGTTCGACAGCCGCAGCGACAGCCACGACTCGCGCACCGAATCGATCTCCGACCAGCGCGCCGCGCTTGATCGCCGCATGGCGCAGGTAGAAGCGCGCTACCGCGCCCAGTTCACCGCCCTCGACACCTTGGTCGCACAGCTCCAGAGCACCAGCAGTTTTCTCGCACAGCAGCTCAACCTGCTTTGAGGCCCACCATGTACAGCGCCCGCAACTTCGCCAACCAGTACCGCCAGACCGGTGTTTCCAGCGCCGTGCTCGATGCCGACCCGCACCGCCTGATCGCATTGATGCTCTCGGGTGCGCGTGAACGCGCACGCCTGGCCATCGCCTGCCTGGAGCGCGGCGACCTGCCGCGCAAGGCGCAGGCGATTTCCGACGCCAGCACGATCATCGGGGGCCTCAATGGCGCCCTGGACCTGGAGGCCGGCGGCGAGATCGCCGATGGCCTGCAGGCGCTGTACGACTACGCCCAGCGCCGCCTGCTCGACGCCAATGCCGCCAACGACAGCGCCCCGCTGCACGAGGTCGACGGCCTGCTCGGCGACATCGAGACCGCCTGGCGCGCCATCGCCCCGGGCACCGCGCCCGCCGCTGCCGAAGCCAGCGCATGATTCCGACCCTGCCCGTCCGCGAAGTACGCAGCGCGCTGGATGCCGGCGACTGGGATACCGCCGCCAGCCTGATCTCCACGCACGAGACCGAGCTGCGCGGCGCGATCGCCGCCGAAGGCAGCAGCGCCCGCACCGAGCCGCTGCTGGCGCTGCTGTGCGCCCAGCGGACCTTCCTCGAGGAGCTCAAGGCCGCCCGCGACGAAGCCGCCCGCGCGCTAGAGCAACTCGGTCGCGACCACCGCGGTGCGCAGGCCTACCTCGGCGCCGGTGGTGGATGAACGTCGACAGCGCGCGCGCTGAGGTCTTCGGTGAGTCTCTGGCCTGCGAGGAGACCCGCCCGGCCGCGTTCGTGCCGGGCGAACTCGGGCCCAACGCCGCGCGCAGCGCCTGCCTGCGGGCCGAAAGCCTGCTGCGCGCGCTGGCGGTGATCGAGGACAGCCGCATCGAGGACAGCGACGAGCGCACCGCCGCCGACCTTGCGCTCAGCCGCATCGAGGCCAAGGTCGATCTGCTGACGGCACTGGTCACCGGGCTCAGCAAGAGCCACGAACACGAGGATCCGCTGCGCCCGTTGCAGTGGTCGGCGCTCGGCGCCTGCCTGCGATCGGACGATGAGGTCGCACCGGGTACCGCCGGCGGATTCCGCATCCAGCCCTCCGACTGGCTGCCGCAGTCGCTGCTGCTGCCGGCCACGGTGGTCGCGACGTTCACCGATGGCGACGGCCGGCAGACCTGGCTGCGCTTCGCCCCGCAGTCAACCACGCTGACCGCCGCGCTGGAGCGACACCTGTTCCGCGTCCACCGCCGCGCGATCGCCGAGCAGCGCCGGCCGAAATAGCCGCCGTAGGAGCCCCCATGCCGCAATTAGAGCATGGGCGCGATCCAAGCAGCGTCTTTGCCGCGGCCGCGGCCGCGGCTCGCCCCTAGCCACACCGCCGCGTTGTTGCCGATCGCGGGCATGGCCCGCTCCTACAAGGCGGTCGGTCGCCACCACAGCGCCGCCCGAGCGTGTGCGCGGTCACATTTCGCCGGCCAAAAGCGTGATCAGGCACCAGTCTTGCATGTCGATTTCGTCGACGGCGACCCCGGACTGTGACCGGACGCCGGGATTCTGACGCCCCTGCCGGGTTCTCCTAACAGCCTATGAAGGGACTCACTCATCGGACGCAGGTCCGGCCCGGTTTCGGGGCCGTCAAAGATCCAGCACGGTGCCGTGCAAGGGGGCTGCCGCCCGGCAGCAAGGGGATGGATCAATGAAGAACACGATACGCGCGCAGCTTGGCCAGAGCGTCAACCTCACACCGCAGTTGCTGCAGTCCATCAGGCTGTTGCAGTTGACCGCGCCGCAGCTCGAGATGGAGCTGCGCGAGGCGCTTGAACGAAACCCCCTGCTCGAGCAAGCCGAACCCGAACCCGAGGACGAGGCGCTCGATACCACCACCGCCGACCACGCCACGCTCGAAGCGGCGGCCTGGGACGAACTGCCCGAACCGGCCTATCTCTCCGCCGGCGCCGGCCCCGCTTCCGGCGATGACGACGCCACCGCGCGCATCGCCGCGGGCGAGTCCAGCGACCCACGCGTGCGCCTGCTGCAACAGCTCGCGCTGAAGTGGAACGAGCACGACCTTGCCGTCGCCAGCTGGTGGCTCGACCACAGCGACGACCGCGGCTATCTGGAAGCGCCGTTGCCGGAACTGATCACGCGCGGCGCGCACGCGTTGTCGCTCGACCCGCGGCAGCTCGAAGCGGTGCGCCAGCGCCTGCTGCACGGCGAGTGGCCCGGCATGGCCGCCGCGACCGCCGGCGAATGCCTGCTGGCGCAACTGCGCGCCGAGCGCCCGTGCGACCGGCACGACGCCGAAGTGCGCACGCTGGCCGAACGCATCCTCACCCGACACCTCGACCTGCTCGCAGCGCACGAGCACGCCCGCCTCGCCGCTGCCCTGGGCAGCGACCAATCCCTGGTCGAACGCGCGGTTGCCCTGATCCTGGGATTGCGTCCCTCCGCGATCGAGGAGCCGCGCGAGCCGGTCGATGCACATGTCGTACCCGACGTGGTGGTGCGCTTTCTCGGCGGCGCATGGCGCGTCACGCTTAATGGCCGCACCGCACCACGCCTGCGCATCGCGCCGCATTGCGAGCACGCGCTGTCAGGCAGTGGCGGCGAGCACGGCGTGCTGCGCGGCCTGCTCGACGAGGCGCGCTGGCTGGTCCGCGGCATCGCGATGCGCAACGACACCTTGCTGCGCACCGCGCAGGTGCTGGTCGAACGCCAGCAGGGATTCCTGGAGCGAGGCGATGAGGCGATCGCGCCACTGACCCTGCGCGAGGTCGCCGACGCGATCGGCATGCACGAGTCCACCGTCTCGCGCATCACCAGCGGCAAGTACATGCAGACTCCGCGTGGCACCTTCGAGCTCAAGCGCCTGTTCGCGGTGCGGCTGGAAGGCGCGGCGGTGTCTGGCAGCGCGGTCAAAGCGATGGTCAAGCGCCTGATCGATGCCGAACCGGCGCACGCGCCGCTGGCCGACGACGTCATCGCCGGCCTGCTCGCGCGCCAGGGCGTGCGCATCGCACGCCGCACTGTTGCCAAATACCGCGATCAACTCGCCATCGGTCCCGCCCGCGCACGCCAGCGTGCGGCCTCGGCGCCCACCTACGCCGCGGCGGGCTAAGGAATCCCCATGCACACGCTCAACATTCTGCTGGTCGACGACCACTCCGGTTTCATCAACGCCGCGATGCGGCACCTGCGCAAGCTCGACTGGGTCAGCGTGGTCGGCTCGGCCTGCAACGGCATCGAGGCAATCGCCCAATGCGAGGCGCTGCGCCCCACGGTCGTGCTGATGGACCTGGCGATGCCGGAAATGGGTGGGCTGCAGGCGACGCGCCTGATCAAGGCGCAGGACAATCCGCCCTTCATCGTGATCGCCAGCCATTTCGATGATGCCGAGCACCGCGAGCATGCGATGCGCGCCGGCGCCGACGCCTTCGTCAGCAAACTGTCCTACATACACGACGTGATGGCGCTGCTGGAGCGCCTGGCGACCGACGATGCCAACCAGACCGTGGGAGAGCCGGGATGAGCGAGTCACGCATCCTGTTACTGGACCAGGACATGGACCGCGCCGAGCGCGTGGCCACGCTGCTGGAGTTCATGGACTTCACCCCGCGCATCGTCACCGACGCCGCCGATGTCGACCTCTCCCGCGCGCGCGCCAGCGACTGGGTCGCTGTGGTGATCGGCGACACCGGTGAAGCCGGTTCCGACCAGCAGCGCGCGTGGTCGGGGTTTGTCGACTGGCTCGGCCGGCAGCCGCTGCACCCACCCCTGCTGACCCTGCCCGGCTCGTCGGCCGATGCGGGATGGCGCCAGCAGCTGCATCCCGAATCCATCTGGCCGCTGGACTACCCGATCCGCCGTACCCAGCTGCAGGAAGCGCTGCGCCGCGCCAGCCTCAAGCGCATTGACGAGGACGAGCGCCGCGGCGAACAGTCCGGCGGCGGCCCCACCGGCCGCAGCCCGGCGGTGTTGCAGCTGTCGCGCATGATCGACCAGGTCGCGCCGTTCGATACCACCGTGCTGATCCTCGGCGAGTCCGGCACCGGCAAGGAGGTCGCCGCGCGCGCCGTGCACCAGCGCTCCAAGCGCGGCAACAAGCCGTTCGTCGCGATCAACTGCGGCGCGATCCCGCCGGACCTGCTGGAAAGCGAGCTGTTCGGCCATGAGAAGGGGGCGTTCACCGGTGCGCTGACGCAGCGCAAGGGTCGTTTCGAAATTGCCGAGGGCGGCACGCTGCTGCTCGACGAGATCGGCGACATGAGCCTGCCGATGCAGGTCAAGCTGCTGCGCGTACTGCAGGAGCGTACGTTCGAGCGCGTCGGCGGCAACCAGACCATGCAGTGCGACGTGCGGGTGATCGCCGCGACCCACCGCAACCTGGAGGCGCACATCGCCCAGGGCAAGTTCCGCGAGGACCTGTTCTACCGGCTCAACGTGTTTCCGATCGAAATGCCGCCGCTGCGCCAACGCAGCGACGACCTGCCCGACCTGATCGCGGCGATCACCAAACAACTCGCCGAGAGCGGCCGCGGACAGGTGGCGCTGACCGCCAATGCGGTGGCTGCGTTGAGTCACTACGCCTGGCCGGGCAACGTCCGCGAGCTCAGCAACCTGCTCGAACGCCTGGCGGTGCTGCACCCCTCAGGCAAGGTCGGCGTGACCGACCTGCCGTCGCGCTACCGCGCCGGCGCGCCGGAGCCGGACATCACGGAGTCGCCGGTCGATGCGGCCGCACCGGACCCGAACCAGCTCTCGCCCAACACCACCCTGCCCCCGGAGGGCATCGACCTGCGCGGCCACATGGCCGAGATCGAGGTCGAACTGATCCGCGCCGCCCTGCAGCAGGCCGAAGGGGTGGTCGCACACGCCGCCCCGCTGCTGGGCCTGCGCCGCACCACCCTGGTGGAAAAGCTGCGCAAGTACGGCTTCGACCGCGACGGCGAAAAGGCGACGGCGGAAGCCTGAGGTTGCAGGCCCTGCCCGCGACCGCGCCACGCCACCCGAACGCCTGCGCGGTCGCCCCGGAAAACACGCGCAATCCGTAGAGCCGAGCTTGCTCGGCTGTGCACCGTCGGCTCGCCGCGTGATCAGCGGAGCAAGCTCCGCTCTACGTTCAACCCCGGCCGAGCGAATGCAGCACCGCGACGCGGCGCACTCTTGACACCGGCCGCGTCGGAATCCCGGCAGATCTCTGGCACGCGCCTTGCCTAGTCAGGGCAGACACGTCCCGCAGGGCCGCCCATGACCGACGCGATTTCATCGATCCTCTCGCAGATCCGCGCCCACCAGACGCAGGCCTCGCGCATGAGCGACGCCGCCGCGGGCAATGCGATCAGCCCCAATGCGCTCAATCCCAGCGGCGCACTCCCAGGCGCGGACAAGACCCAGAGCACCGGCGCGGCCGGATTTTCCGAAACGCTGTCCAACGCCCTCGACAGCGTCAGCCGTACCCAGCAGAAATCCGGCGAGCTGCAACAGGCGTTCGAGCTTGGCGACCCGCGGGCCGACCTGGCGCGGGTGATGGTCGCCATGCAGGAATCACAGGTCGCGTTCCGCGCCACCGTGGAGGTCCGCAACCGGCTGGTCCAGGCCTATCAGGACGTCATGAACATGCCGATTTAACGCCGGGACCGGCAAAGCGTAGGAGCAGAAACGAGATGCGCAAGATCAAACTGGAAAGGCATCACGTCACCCATCGGCAGGACGGTTCCGGCGCTCCCGGCCTTTGCTTGTCCGGGTCCCGGGTCCCGGGTCCCCGGTCCCGCTCCACCGCTTCTGCAGTCTCCATTGCGCCCACCACTTCCCGCAGCGCATCACCCGCCAGCAGAGCCGATCCATGAGCGTCATCACCCTTCCCAAGAACACCGCCAGCAACCTGCGCGACCTCGGCCGCCTGCAGGACATACCGGCGGTGCGCCAGCTCGGCGTGTTCGCGATCGCCGCGGCGGCGATCGCACTGGGGCTGTGGCTGTTCTTCTGGACCCAGCGCCCGGACTTCGTGCCGGTCTATGCCGGACTCGACGCGCGCTCCACCAGCGAGGCCTCCGACCTGCTGCGCGGTGCCAACATCCCGTTCCGCATCGACTCCGGCAGCGGCGCGCTGTCGGTCCCGGCCGACCAGGCCGGACAGGCCAAGCTCGCCCTGGCCGCGGCCGGACTGCCGGCCAGCACCCAGATGGGTTTCGAGGCGATGCAGCAGGACCAGGGCTTCGGCACCAGCCAGTTCATCGAGAACGCGCGCTACCAGCACGCGCTGGAGAACGAGCTGGCCCGCACCATCGCCAACCTGCGCCCGGTGCGCGAGGCGCGGGTGCACCTGGCGCTGCCCAAGCCCAGCGCATTCACCCGGCAGAAGGAACCGGCCAGCGCGTCGGTGGTGCTGCAGTTGCGCAGCGGCAGCGCACTGGAACAGGGCCAGGTCGACGCGATCGTGCACCTGGTCGCCTCCAGCATCCCGCTGCTGCCGCCCGAACACGTCACCGTGGTCGACCAGTCCGGCCGCATGCTGTCCAATCCAGACCCCGACAGCGATGCCGCGGTCGGCGCCAAGCGCTTCGAGCAGCAGAGTCGCCAGGAAGCCTCCTACGTCAGCCGCATCCAGCAGCTGCTGGAGCCGATGACTGGCCCCGGCCGGGTCAGCGCCCAGGTCAGCGTCGACATGGATTTCGCCCAGACCGAGCAGGCGCGCGAGGTCTACGGCCCCGAAGCGGCGATGATCCGCAGCGAGCAGATTTCCGAATCGGGCAACCTGGACGCCGCGCAACTGGCGCAACCGGCGCAGGGTGTGCCCGGCAGTGCCAGCAACATGCCCGACGCGGCCGCGCCCGGCACCGAGGCTGCCGCCGAGGCGCCGCCGGCTGCCGCGCCGGCCGGCCCGAGTGCACGCACCGCGGTGCGCAATTACGAGCTCGACCGCACCCTGACCCATACCCGCCAGGCGCCGGGCCGCATCACCCGGGTAACCGCGGCGGTGCTGGTCGACAACCTGCCGCAGACCGAGGGCGAAACGGTCACCTACCGGCCGCTCACCGAGGACGAGCTGGCCCGTATCCAGACGCTCGTGCAGCAGGCGATCGGCTTCGACCAGGAACGCGGCGACATGGTCTCGGTGGTCAACGCGCCGTTCGCGCGCGGCACCGCGATCGATACGCCGGAGGCCCTGCCGTTCTGGCAGCACCCGCGCGCGCAGGAGCTTCTGCGCATCGCGCTCGGCGGTATCGCCGTGCTGCTGCTGATCTTCACAGTACTGCGGCCGGCGTTCCGCCAGCTGTTGGCGCCGCCCAAGCCGCAGACTGCGGTCGCCACCGTGGTCGAGGACGAGGAGGACGACGTCCCGGTCGCCCTGTCCTCGCCCAAGCCGCGCCCCAAGCCCGCGGTGACCGCGCAGGCGGCGCTGGATTTCGACGAGAAGCTGCAGGTCGCCAAGACTGCGGTCAACAACGACGCCAAGCGCGTCGCCAACGTGGTGCGCAACTGGGTCGAAGCCGATGGCTGAACCAATCCCCCTGACCGGCGTGCAGCGCGCCGCGGTGGTGCTGCTGTCGCTGGGTGAGCAGCAGGCCGCCGAGGTACTCAAGCACATGGGTGCCAAGGACGTGCAGAAGCTCGGCCAGGCGATGGCCTCGGTCGGCGGCGTCTCGCGCGATACCGTCACCCAGGTGTTCGACGACTTCGTCGACGTGCTGGCCCAACCCAGCGCGCTGGGCTCCGGCGCCGACGAGTACATCCGCGCGGTGCTGACCCAGGCGCTCGGCGAGGAACGCGCGAGCAGCCTGATCGACCGCATCCTGGCCGGCCGCAATACCTCCGGGCTGGACACGCTGAAGTGGATGGAGCCGCGCGCGGTGTCCGACCTCATCAAGGGCGAGCATCCGCAGATCATCGCGATCCTGCTTTCGCACCTGGAGGCGCCCCAGTCCGCCGCGGTGCTGCGGTTCCTCGAACCGACGACGCGCGCCGAGGTGATGCTGCGCATCGCGACCCTGGACGGCATTCCCCCG